>JAKBAZ010000089.1 GCA_021826255.1 Actinomycetes bacterium | reverse complement strand
CGACCTACGGGCTTCTCTCGCTCGAAGGGGTCCAACCTCTCTCGCCCTCCCTCGACCACGTGGGACTGCTCGCCGACACGTGCGCGACCGCGACCCGCGTCCTCGCGGCCCTCATCGACGAGGAGATCCCCGACCAGCTCGTCAGAGCACGACTCGGTGTGGCCCGCGACCTCTTTAACGATCCGGTCATTCGTCCGGACGTCTCGGCGGCCCTGAAAAGTGCTCTTGAGGAGTGCTCGAAGATTGTCGACCTCGTCGAGGTGGACACCACCCCCTGGATCGAGATTCGAGAGACCTTCGAGGACATCATCTTGTTCGAAGCTTGGAGAGTTCACGCCGCCCACGTGGAGCGAGCGCCGGACGACTTTGGACCCGAGACTCTACGGTTGCTCCTCGGGGCGCGCGACGTGACGCGGGAGCGATACGAGCGCGCGCTCGCGCGACGTGACTCTCTCATGAGTGCTTGTGACGCCCTCTACGACGGTCTCGACGCCATTCTCACTCCCGCCACGCCGTTCGTCGCGCCGGCGACTACACCACCGATCGATACCGCCGAGGGTGCTGAGGAGGCCCTCTTCACCAGCATCTTCAATCTCACCGGAGACCCCGCGGTCGTCATTCCCGCCGGACGAGGAGAGTCGAACCTCCCGGTGGGTATCCAGCTCTCGAGTGCGCGGGGCCGTGATCTCCACCTCCTCGCCACAGCCGACCTCCTCGCTCGTCACCTCAGCCTCTGATCCTCCCACTACAACACGAAAGTAGGTTTTCCGTCACCATGTCCACACCGATCATCATTGGATCCGAGCGTTCCGAAGCCGGTCTACCCCGAGCCTGGGAACTGCTGAGTCAGGGAGCGAGTGCCCTCGACGCGGTCGAAGCGGCGCTACGCGACTGTGAGGACAACGTCAACGATCACTACGTCGGAACGGCGGGCCTACCGAACGCGCGCGGAGAGATCGAGCTCGACGCGTCCCTCATGGTCGGTTCCAGCCGAGCCTTCGCGGCCGTGGGGGCGGTGAAGAACTACCCCCACCCCATCTCCATCGCGCGACGAGTCCTTGAAGTCCTCCCCCAGCACTGCCTGCTGGTGGGTGAGGGTGCCGAACTCTTCGCTCAGGAGCAAGGATTCGAGACGGCCGACCTCATGACCGAAGAGACCTGGGAGATGTTCCGCGAACAGCTAAAGGTGTCCCGAGACTCCGTCGAGGGAGAGAACACCCTCTCGGCCCCCGGAGACGACATCTACCGGGTGACGGCCCTCGAGCTAGTCCGTCGCTTTCGGCCCCACGACGGACCGTGGGGCACCATTAACGTCATCGCCCTCGACGAACACGGGGAGATGGTGTCGGGCGTCTCTACGAGTGGCTACCCCTGGAAGTACCCGGGTCGCATCGGCGACTCCGCCATCGTCGGCGCCGGTAACTACTGCGACCTGCGCTTCGGGGCGGCGGCCTGTACGGGACGGGGAGAGTTGGCCATGCGCGTCACGGGAGCCCGCATGGTCGTCGACGGTCTGGCCCGGGGCCTCGAGCCCGACGACGCGTGTCGCACCATGCTGAGAGAGGCCGGAGATCTTCCCGACCCGTTCCGCGCGGAACTGCGTACGCTGTGTCTCACTCCGGACGGACGTCACGGCGGTGCGAGCGGCCAACCGGGATCCACCTACAACCTCATCACCCCCGACACCGACGGGGTGCAGGCGATTGCGAGAGTGCAACTATGAAGATCTTCATCTCCTCGGATATGGAAGGCACGGCCGGAGTCGTCGACTGGACCCAGTGCGTGAGCGGCGGAGAACAGTACCCCTACTACGTCTCACTGCTCACCCAGGAGATCAACGCGGCCATCGAGGGGGCCATGGCCGCGGGAGCCACGGAGTTCGTCGTCAACGACTCTCACTCTCGCATGGCCAACCTGCGACCCCACGAACTCGCCGGCGGAGCTCGGTATCTGTCGGGTCGCCTAAAGCCCTGGTACATGATGGAGGGGCTCGACGACACCTTCGACGCCATCTTCTTCGTGTCCTACCACGGATCGATGTCCTCTAACGGCTCGACCCTGTCCCACACCTACTTCCCCGCCGCCTTCGCCGAGGTCACGATCAACGGGGAAGTGGCGGGTGAATCGGGCATCAACGCTCTGGTCGCCCAGGCCTACGGAGTGCCGATCGCTCTCATCACCGGGGACGAGACGACGGCGCGCGAACTCGCGCCCTTCTCCCCCGACGCTCGAGCGGCCGTCGTCAAGACCTCCCACACTCGCTTTAGCGCCGAGTCTCTGCACCCCGACGCGGCGAGGGACCTCATCCGCGAGAGCGCTCGCGAGGCCGTCCAGAATCTCTCGAGTATCTCGCCGGTCGCCCTCGACCTGCCGATTCGATTGGGCATCACCTTTCGAACGAGCGACTACGCCGAGTTGGCCAGTCGGGTGAAGGGCATCGAGCGCACCGGGGACTTAACCGCCGAACTGGTCGAGTCCGATCCCCTGGAGGCGTTTCGTACCTTCATCACCGCGGTCATGATCTGTCGCTACTTCGTCGAGTAGGTCAGTCCTCGAGCGTCGAGAGGAACTCCCGCATCACGCGTTGGAACTCCTCAGCCTCCTCGATTTGGGGCGAGTGACCCGAGCGTTCAAACACCCGAAGAGTGGCTCGGGGGATGAGCCGCGCCATCGTTTCGGAATACTCGACCGGCGTGGCCCAGTCGTGTCGCCCGACCGTCACGAGGGTGGGACAAGTAATCTCACCCAGCCGATCTCGTAGGTCGTACTGGGGCACGTTGTGCACGAAGCACCAGTTGTGAGCCTCGTGGCGGTAGTAGCCCGCCTCGACCGCCGCGGCGGACTTCACCGGGTCGTACTCGAAGTCGTAGAGGGGGATCATCTCGGCCCAACAGCGCTTGAGGTCGTCGTCGTCGCGAATACGCCCGCTCCAGTAGCGCTCGAAGTTCTCCCAATTGATCTCGACGCGCGACTGGCGCCGCGCGTTCTCGAAGGCGCGTTCGAGGTTCGAGCCGTCGGCCGAGGTGTCGCGCAAGATGAGGGCCCGGGTGTGCTCGGGGTAAGCGAGGGCGTACTCGAGGGCGATGAAACCCCCGTAGGAACCACCCGCGACGATGACGCTCTCTACCCCGAGCCATTCGCGCAGTCCGTTTACGTCGGCCGCCCACTGGGCGTGGGAGTACGGCGCAATACCTTCGGACGTCCCGCACCCGCGCGCGTCAAAGACCACCACTCGGTACTGGTCGGCTAGCGGGCCGAAGGTGGCGCGGGGTTCGGCCATCGAGCCGATTCCCCCACCGCCGTGGTGAGCGATGATCACCGGCGCGTCGAGAGGTCCATAGACCTCGACGCTGAGTTCACAGCCGTTGACGACGACTTTCATTACTATCTTCCCTCCACCCAGCGACGCACGCGACGGTCGAGAACGTCGAGGGGAACAGCCCCCGCGCCGATGACCACCTCGTGAAAGTGACGAACGTCGAATCGCTCTCCCCACGCGTCCTCGGCCTCGCGACGCACCCGCTCGATCTCTCGGCGACCGACCAGGTAGGCCAGAGCCTGACCGGGCCAACCGATATACCGATCAATCTCGTTCTCCACGTTGGCGCGAGTCGTCGCCGTATTGGCCCACATGTAGTCCACGGCCTCAGCTCGGCTCCAGCCCAGAGAGTGCATACCCGTGTCGACGACGAGTCGACACGCCCGCAGGGCCTCAAAGGAGAGCATGCCCAGTCGGTCGAGATCGGACGAGTAGAGACCCATCTCGTCGGCCAATCGTTCGGCGTAGAGTCCCCACCCCTCCACGAAGGCGCAGACCTGGGTATCGAGATAGCGCCGGTAGGTGGGAAGATCGAGCGTCTGGGCCGTCGCAATCTGGAGGTGGTGGCCCGGGGAACTCTCGTGAAAGGACAGGGCCTCGTACTCGTAGCGAAACCGAGTCTCGGGATCGGTCACCCCAAGATAGTGGATACCCGGACGGGTGCCGTCTCCGGCGGGGGGCTGGTAGTGAGCCATCGCGGCGTGCTCGGCCTCGATGGGGTTGATGGCCTCGACGACGCACTCGGCGATGTCGCGGTCGACGAACCAGGTGGGACGGGCCAACTCGGCTCGAGCGAGGGCCCGCGCGGCCACGTCGATAATCTCCGCTGACGAGGTAAAGCGCAGAGCGGGGTCGTGGCGCAAGCGATCGAAGAGACGATCGACGTCGCCCTCCCCGAGCGCCGAGCGTCCCAGTCGGGAGAACTCCTCTCGCAGGCGCGCCACGCGTTCTCGTCCGATCTCGTGAATCTCACGGGGGTCGAGGTCGGTGGTGGTGTGACGTCGGACCGCTCGTCGGTACATCTCCTCACCACCCGGGAGGTGCGTGATGCCCACGTGGTGGTCGTCTCGACACTCCCCTCGAAGAGAGTCCTCGAGCACCTCGACGAGATCGGTGAGGGCGGGACGCACAACGTCGTGAACCAGTCGGTGACACTCGCCTCGTTGCGCCCGAGAAAGCGTTCCGTCGGAGCGGGGAGAGGCGAGAAGGTCCTCGTCGAGTTCCGCCGAGAGGTGGCCCCGTAGCTGGCGCACACTACGCCGCAGCCCCACCTCGGTCGAGACTCGACCACTCCGCGACGCCTCGGCGTATCGCTCGGCCATGGCCTCGATGGCTCCACCGAGGGAACCCAGTCGAGCGAGGTAGTCCTCCAGAGTGTGGTGACTCAGCGTGACGGCCGGGACGCACATGAAGATCTGAGCGGGTGGAGAGGCGTACCCCTCGGCGGAGGCGTTCGCCGACCACACGGCGTCCTCCCACTCGATGCGCTGCCCCCACGCCAGTCGCGCGAGCACCCGGGCGTCGTCGACATCGTCGTCCGACGTCAGGGTCGGGAGAAGTTCCTCGACTCGTCGCTCGATGTCGTGCAACCTCTCCACGACTCGACGAACTCCGTCGGGGCTGTAGTCGGGCACGAGACTGTCCACACCGGAAATACCGAGCAGCGTGGCCGCGAAGGGGTCGGCCTGATTCTGCACCTCGAAGAACTCGTCGTCGAGGGCCACTAAGCGAGGATCGAGGGTCACGAGACGCCTAGAAGAGGGAGTGCCCACCGTCGACCGACAAGGTCTGCCCGGTGATCCAGCCGCTGTCGGGGGAGGTGAAGAAGCGCACCGCTCGAGCGATGTCCCTGGGTTCACCCAGTCGTCGAGTCGCGATTCCCCGCAGAATCGCCGCCTGCCCCTCGGGGCCGTAGCCGTCCCACTGGGCGATGGAGGAGGGATTAGAGAGGACGAATCCGGGGGCGACGCAGTTGACGGTGATACCGAAGGGACCGAGTTCGTGAGCCATCTGGCGGGTAAACCCGATCTGGGCGGCCTTGGCCGTCGCGTACGCCTGAATGCCCGTGAGCGACACGCTACGCCCGGCGCCCGAGGAGATCGTGACGATTCGACCCCAACCCCGCTCCTTCATCCCCGACGCGACGGCGCGGGTGCAGTGAAAGGCGGAGGTGAGATTCGCGTCGACCACCGTACGCCACTGGTCGTCGGTGACGTCCTCGATGGGGTGATGCACCTGTCCGCGTACTCCACCGGCGCAGTTGACGAGGATGTCGAGGGGGCCTAGTTCTCTCACGAACTCGTTCACGGCCTCGG
>JAKBAZ010000088.1 GCA_021826255.1 Actinomycetes bacterium | reverse complement strand
TTCCGATCTATCGGGGATGGCTCGGCGCCGTTCGAGTGGACAACTATCGAGCTCCGACGTGGAACGACGACGCCACGCCCAAGCAGATTCACCTTGACCTTCAGGTGGACGACCTCGATCAGGCTCAAGAAGAGATGGTTCGCCTGGGCGCCCGGGTGGTCGACGACCAACCCTCGCCCGACCTTTGGCGCGTTCTCTTGGATCCAGCGGGACACCCTTTTTGTCTCTGGACTCAAACGCTCGGGTAAGCGTTGGCCCGTTCGTTCCGGTGCGACCAACACGCCGTGCACTCCTCTCAGTACCTTCGAACGAGCGGGCGTCGCGATGGCTAGCACTCGGTAGAATCGAGTGCTAGCAAGGAGGGACCATGGCCCGACGCGGATCACCGCGCAACTCCGGGGAGTCCGACCTCGACGCCCGGAAGGCCACCATTCTCGAAGCGGTGGTGGCCGAACACATCGATACCGCCCAGCCCGTGGGGTCCACGGCGGTCGCCCAACACGCCGATCTCGGGGTCTCACCAGCGACCGTGCGCAACGAGATGGTCTCGTTGGAGCGAGAGGGGTACCTCGCCCAGCCCCACACCTCGGCTGGCCGCATTCCGACCGATAAGGGGTATCGATACTTCGTCGATCACCTCCAGTCGGGCGAACTCGGTTCGGCCCAGCAGTTCCAACTGCGTGACTTCTTCACCGGGGTGCGTGGGGAAGTCGAGGACGTTCTCGAACGAACCTCAGCCCTTCTCGCGCAGTTGTCGGGCTACACCTCGGTGGTGGTGGGAACGACGGCCACTCACGCCACAATTCTCTCGGTGCAACTGGTCAATCTCGAACGGCGCCACCAACTCCTCGTGACCGTGTTCTCTGACGGCACCGTTTTGAAGCACTCCGTCGTCACGACCGACGACATCGACTACGCGACCTGCGTAGAGGCGTCCCAGCAGTTGAACGCGCTGCTCGTGGGCACAACGCTCGAATCGAGGGTCCAGGTACCCTCTCGGAGCGACTCCAGCTCCCTCCTCATCGCCGAGGCGGTGGCCGTCTTGCACGCGGAGCGTCCCACCCGTGAGGACGAGAAGGTCTTCATCGGCGGCGCCTCCAAGGTCGCCGAGGTCTTCGACAGTGTCGAGACCGTCCGTCAGGTGCTCTCCATCCTCGAAGAGGAACTCCTCGTCGTCTCTCTCGTCGAAGACATGCTCGATCGGGGTGTCTCGGTGGCAATCGGTTCGGAACACGGCTACGCCCCACTCTCGAGTACGGCCGTCGTGGTGGCGCCGATTCACGTGGACGGAGTCGCGGCCGGGGCCGTGGGGCTTATCGGCCCGACTCGAATGAAGTACCAAGAAGTCATGGCGGCGGCGACCGCGGTGTCGAAGAATCTCGCCCAGCATTTAGAAGGGAGCGCCGGTGGCGACTGATCTCTACGAGGTCCTCGGAGTCTCGAGAACGGCCTCGGCCGAGGAGCTGAAGCGGGCCTACCGCAAATTGGCGCGAGAGTTGCACCCGGACACCAATCCGGACAACCCCGCCGCCGAAGCGCGCTTTAAAGAGGTGTCCCAGGCCTACGAGATTCTCTCGGACCCCGAGCGCAGAGCGAACTACGACCGGTTCGGTTCCGACGTTGGAGGGGGCCAGAATCCCTTCGGTGGGGGATCGGTGCAGGACATCTTCGACATGTTCTTCGGCGGTATGGGGGGTCCTCGTCAACGTCGGGGCCCCCAACCCGGTCCCGACGCCGAAGTGGCCCTCGAGATCACTCTCGACGAGGCGGCCTTCGGCGTGAGTCGGGACATCACCGTGACCCTGCCCCAGCGCTGCCACGAGTGCTCCGGCACGGGTGCCGCACCCGGAACCTCCCCCGTGACCTGTCTCGAGTGCGCCGGAGCCGGCGAGGTTCGTCGCGTTCGCCAGTCCATTCTCGGCCAGATGGTGACGACCACCGTCTGTCCGCGCTGTCAGGGCGTGGGCACGCGTATCGAGACGCCGTGTGAGACGTGTCGTGGCGACGGCCGGGAGAATCAGACGAGCACGCTCACTATTCAGGTTCCCGCGGGTGTTGAGGACGGCTCGACGATGCGTCTGGCTGATCGGGGACCGGTGGGGCCGAGGGGAGGGCCGGCGGGCAACCTCTACGTGCACCTGCGCGTGGCGCCCGACGAGCGATTCGTCCGCGAAGGCGACGACCTGCACTACGAGGCGCACGTCAGTTTCACCCAGGCAGTCCTCGGGGCCAGCATCACGGTGCCCACCCTGCGCGAGACTCACGCCCTGGAGATCGCCCCCGGGACCCAATCGCACACCGTGCAACGGCTCCGTCACGAGGGGGTGACTCACCTCCACGGTCGAGGCCGAGGTGATCTCTACGTCCACGTCATTGTCGACGTCCCGACGGAGTTAGACGACGTCGAGCGAGATCTGCTCACCCAGCTCGCGGCGCACCAGGGCCACGAGGTGCCCGCCTCGCACGGGGGACTCTTTCGTAAGCGGAAGCGCTGATGCTCCTCGAGTGGGATCGGCGCCGTTCGGCGCTCACTCAACTACGTGTGGCGGACCTAGAGCGACCCGTTCTCGAGTCCGAGCAGAACCACCACCTGCGCCAGGTTCTGCGGGCGCGAGTGGGCGAAGAGATCGTGGTGAGCGACGGGCGAGGCGGGTGGCGCCTGTGCCGGGTGGGCTCGAGTGACCTCGAGGTCGTCTCCGACGTCGAACGGGACCCCGAGCCCCGTGAGACCACTCTCTACCTCTCGCCTCTTAAGGGTGATCGAGACGAATGGGCCCTCGTGAAGGCGGTCGAACTCGGAGTGAGTCGAGTGGTGCCCCTCGTCACCCAACGGCTGGCCGTGCGCTACCGCGACGACGCTCGCCGAAAGAGTCTGGCCCGCTGGCGTCGTCTGGCCCTCGAGGCGGCCGGACAGTGTCGGCGTACCTTCGACCTCGTGGTCGACGAACCGCTGACCCCGGGTGAGGTTCCCGCCGCCGTCGCGGTCTGCGACTTCGACGGCTCGGCGGACTGGCGGGGGCTGAACGCCCTGGCGATTGGGCCCGAAGGAGGATTTGCTCCCGGCGAGTGGGCCCCCGAGCGCCGCCGCGTCAGCTTGGGCCAACGGGTCCTGCGCTCCGAAACGGCGGCGGTGGTGGGAGCGGCTCTTGTGTGCCTCGGGGGTGAGGACGGGGACGTCATTCTCGGCGGGGACAAAAATGGGTAATGATAGGGACGAGATGAGTGAGTGTCTCTTTTGTCAGATCGTGCGCGGTGAGGTTCCCTCCACCAAGGTGGCCGAGTCCGAACGGTCCTACGCGTTCTACGACATCGCCCCGAGCGCCCCGGTCCACGTCCTCGTGGTGCCGAAGGTTCACGTCGATAGCGCCGACACCGTGCGCCTCGAGGACCGTGGAGTAGTGGACGACCTCGTGGTGCTGGCCCAACGGGTGGCCGACCTCGAAGGTGTGCGCGAGAGCGGGTACCGACTCGTCATGAACGTCGGAGAGGACGCCCAGAACTCGGTGGGACACCTGCACCTGCACGTTCTCGGTGGTCGCCACCTGGAGTGGCCCGCCGGATGAGTTTCGAGCCCACCGCGGCCGCGGCCAGTCAGGTGACCACGGTCGTACCGAACACTCACGTCCTCGCGGGACTCCTTGGTCCGCGCGACGAGAACCTCCGTGCCATTGAGGCGAAGTTTCCGGCCACCCGGGTGAGCGTCCAGGGTAATCACGTGACTCTCGAAGGTCCCGACGCCGGTGTGGTCTTACGCCTCATCGACGAGTTGGTCCTCGTGCTCGAGAGTGGCCAGGGTCTCGACCCCACCAAGATCGAGCGAACCATTCACATGGTCGAGGAAGACTTGCGTCCGAGTGAGGTACTGCGTACCGAAGTGGTGCGTTCGGTGAAGGGTAAGCCCATTCGCCCCTCGACTGCGGGACAAAAGCGCTACACCGACGCCATCGACGCGTCGATCATCACCTTCGGGATCGGTCCCGCCGGTACCGGTAAGAGTTACTTGGCCGTCGCGGCGGCGGTCCAGGCGCTTCACCGTCGCCAGGTCCAGCGCATCGTCTTGACTCGCCCGGCGGTCGAGGCCGGTGAGCACTTGGGGTTTCTCCCGGGAGACCTCATGGCCAAGGTCGATCCCTACCTGCGCCCCCTCTACGACGCGCTCTACGACATGTTGACCCCCGAGGGGGCCCAGCGTCTTCTCGCCAACGGCACGATCGAGGTCGCACCCCTCGCGTTCATGCGCGGACGGACCCTGAACGACTCCTTCATCATCCTCGACGAGGCGCAGAACACCACGCCCGAGCAGATGAAGATGTTTCTCACGCGCATTGGTTTTAACTCCAAAGCGGTCATCACGGGCGACGTCACCCAGATCGACCTCAACGGCAAGACCTCCGGTCTCGTGCGCATCGAACACGTGCTCTCCGAGGTGGAGGGGATCAGCTTCGTCCACCTGGGGGCCAGAGACGTAGTGCGCCACCGTATCGTCGCTGACATCGTGGCCGCGTACGAGAGGGCGGAGAGTTGAGTCTCATTGACATCTACGCCGCCGACGAGCAGACCGATCGCCCCATCGACCTCGAACGCTGGAGCGCTCTGTGTCGCGCCGCCCTGGTGGAGGAGGGGGTGAGCGGTCTCGCCGAAGTCTCGCTGATCTTCACCACCGAGACCGTGATGGCCGAGTTAAACCAGCAGTTCATGGGCAAGGTCGGTCCCACCGACGTGCTCAGTTTTCCCATCGACGCCGAACCCGAACCCCGGGGACGCGTTCCCGACGCCGGGGGGAGCGGGCCCGGTGAACCGCCCCTCGACGAGATCCCCCAACTGGTGGGCGACATCGTGATCTGCCCCGTCGTCGCGGCGCGCAACGCGCTCGATCACGAGTGTTCCTTCGAGGATGAACTCGCGCTGCTCATTGTGCACGGCGTGCTGCACCTACGCGGGTGGGACCACGTGGAGGACGAGGAGGCCGAGAGGATGGAGTCGCGCGAACGCGACATCCTGGGGCGCCACTACACCTCGGTGAGAGGGTGATCGCGGCTCTGTGGACCTCGGCCGACAGCGCGGTAGCGGTCGCGGTGGTTCTGCTCCTCGTCCTCTCGGGATTCCTCGCGATGGCCGAGACCTCATTGACGCGCATGAGTCGCTCTCGGGCCCGCAGTTTGCGCGAGGAGGACCGTCGGGGCGCGAAGGCCCTCGTTGAACTCGTGGAGCGGCCGGAGAACTTTCTTAACACCGTCTTGCTCTTCGTCTTGATCTGCCAGTTGGTCTCGGCCACCCTCGTGGGTATTTTGGCCGGTCACCTCTTCGGGGCGGCCGGCGTCGTCGTCGCCACGGTGGTGGAGGTCGTGGTGATCTTCACCCTCTTTGAGGCCATCCCGAAGAACTTGGCGGTGGCCCATCCGGACTCGGCGGCTCTGGTGAGCGCTCCCGTGGTCGCCGCGCTCGTCGAGTTTCCTCCCCTCACGTGGATCTCGAGGTCCCTGCACCTCGTCGCGACCTGGGCGATCGCCCTCACGGGACTGCGGGGCTCGGGCTCCCAGGTCACCGAGTCGGAGGTGATGGCCCTCGCCGACGTGGCTCACGAGGAGAACGTGATTGAAGAAGAGGAGCGTGACTTCATCCGTTCGGTCTTTGAGTTTGGCGACACC
>JAKBAZ010000087.1 GCA_021826255.1 Actinomycetes bacterium | reverse complement strand
GGTCTGTGACAAGGGGGGCGAGTGTCCCCTGCAAGATCAAGCCCTCGCGCACGGATCGGGCGAGACTCGTTTCATCGAGGAGAAGCGCCACTTCGAAAAGCCCGTCTCGATAGGCGCCCACGTCCTGCTCGATCGGGAGCGCTGCATTCAGTGTTCGCGGTGCACGCGTTTCGCCGCCGAGGTCGCCGGGGAGGCCGACATCACTCTGTCGGGGCGTGGAGACGCCATCGAGATCGCTCCGGCCCCCGAGCACCCCTTCGACTCGGTCTTTTCCGGCAATACTGTCCAGATCTGCCCCGTGGGGGCCCTGACGGCGAAGTCCTACCGATTCGCCGCGCGCCCCTGGGACCTCGAGCAGGTGGAGAGCACGTGCACGGGCTGTGCCGTGGGGTGCCGAGTCGCGGTCCAGTCGTCGCACAACGAGGTGGTGCGAGTCCTCGGCGTGGACGCCGATCCGGTGAACCACGGGTGGATGTGTGACAAGGGTCGCTACGGGCTCTTCGAAGGGGTGAGTCACACCTCGGAGCTGACCTCACCCACCCGACGCATCACCCAACCCCTCGTGCGTCGAGGTGGCAGCCTGGTCGAGGTCAGCTGGAGTGAGGCGCTCGTCGAGGCGGCCCGGCTCGTTCGCTCGGTCGAACCTGACGCCGTTGGTGTACTCGGCGGAGGTTCTCTCACCAACGAGGGGGCGTACGCGTTCGCTCGCGTCGCTCGAGAGGTCATCGGGACGTCGCACCTGGACGCCCAGTTCGACGACGGCGTGCGAGCCTCACTGGTGAGTTCGCTGCCCGTTGCCACCATCGACGACGCCGTGAACGCGCGCGTGGTCGTGACTCTCACTCACGACCTTCGCCAGAGCCTGCCGGTGTTGTACTTGCGACTTCGCGCCGCGGCGCGCCGGGGAACGCTGGTGCAGATTTCGAGTGGACCAGACGCTCTCGCCCCGTTGGCCCGCCATCGGGTGAGTGTTCGACCGGGCGAGGTGGCGAGCGTGGTATCGGGCATCCTCGAGTCCAAGGGTGTCGCCGGAACCGCGCTGAGTGACGCCGAAGCCCTCCAGATTCGCGAGCTTCTCGGTGACGGTGAGGGCGTGGTGATCGTGGCGGGTCGGGCCAACCCCACCGAGGATCCGTTCCTCGTAGAGGACGCTCTGGCTCGTATACGTGACGCTCTGCCCCGGGCTCGCTTCGTCACGACGTTGGCTCGATCGAACGCGCGCGGCGCGATGGACATGGGACTGGCTCCCGACGTCGGCCCGGGGCGCGCTCGCGTTGAGGTACCGGGACGAGACTTTCGCGCCCAGATAGAGGCGATGCTCAGCGGAACTCAGCGCGTCACGGTGGCGTTGGGAGATCTGCTCACGAACTCCACCCGGCCCGACGACGTGCGTCGAGGATTGACCTCGAGCGCTCTCGTCGTCGTGACGGGTCACGGTGGCGAGACTCTCGAATTCGCCGACGTCGTTCTGCCGGCGAGCGTCGGATACGAACGTCGCGGCACGGTGACCAACCTCGAGGGGCGTGTGAGTGCGCTCGCCGCCAAGGTGACCGCGCCCGGTGCGGCCTGGGACGACGTCACTATCGCCGCCGAGTGGGCGAGTTCTCTCGGCGTCGACTTTGCGTGGGCCTCCCTCGAGTCGGTGAGCGCGGAGATCGAAGCCCGAACAGGCTACCCGGCGCTGTCGATACTCGAGGACGGGACCTACGACGGGGTGGTGGTCGACGGTGGTGGCGTTCTTGCGACCCGGCGACCCCTCGACCCCATCGCGACACCGGGACTGCGCTCGACCCAGACGGTGGGTGTTCCCGTCTCGGTGGGAGCCGTGCGAGCCGAGACGCCCCCGCCGGTTGGTCAGGTACGTCGCCCGACCCCGGTCGTGGGTACGGCGCGCCCCCACCCGGCGCCCGACGCCTACGCCCTACGTCTCGTCGCCGCGAAGCACCTCTACGACGAGGGGACGATGGTGATGGGATCGCCGGCGCTCGCTCGTCAGGTCAGTCCCGCGGTTCTTGCGGTGCACCCGCTCGACCTGGAGCACTTCGCGCTCGACGACGGACAAGTGGTCGCCGCGCGTAGCGCCCGGGGTGAAGTGCTCACCCGAGTCGTCGCCGACGACACCGTCGTGCGAGGCACCGTCGTCGTGGCGCTGCACAGTCGGGACGAGAATGGCGTGGACCTGGTCGGCACGCTCTACGAACCCGAGAGCGCGTGGACCCGTGTCAGAGTGGAGAGCCGATGAACGCACTCGCCGATCCACTCTTGTCCTCGGGGGTCACCTGGGCGATTCTGCTCATCGTGCTCGTGAAGGTGGTCGTCGCCTTCGCGGTGGTGATGGTGGCCGTCATGCTCATGGTCTGGTTCGAGCGCAAGGCCATCTCCGACATGCAGTCGAGAATCGGTCCCGAGCGGTGGGGACCCTTCGGAATACTTCAGACCTTGGCCGACGGTATCAAGCTGTTCTTCAAGGAGGACATCGTTCCCGCCGAGGCGGACCGGGTGGTCTTTAAGGCCGCCCCCTACCTCGTTCTCATCCCCGCTCTCGTGACGTTCTCCATCGTGCCCGTCGGCGGGACGGTCACCATTGCCGGTCACGTGGTCCAACTTCAAGTCGCTAATCCCCCGGTCGGCATTCTCGTCATGCTGGCGATGTCGGGACTGTCGGTCTACGGCGTGATGCTGGCCGGCTGGGCTTCGGGGTCCAAGTACCCACTCCTCTCCTCGGTGCGAGCGAGCGCCCAGATGATCTCCTACGAGGCGGCCCTCGGCTTGACCATCGTGACGGTCGCCCTCGCGACGGGATCGCTCACCACGCGCGACATCGTCGACGCCCAAGCTCGCGGTGTGTGGCACTGGAATCTGGTGCACCTCGGGGTGGTGCCGTTCATCATCTTTCTCATCGCTATCACGGCGGAGTCCAATCGCCCCCCCTTCGATGTTGTTGAGGCGGAGAGCGAACTCGTGGGTGGGTACAACACCGAGTACTCCTCCATCCGTTTCGCACTCTTCTTCCTCGCCGAGTTCATGAACACGGTGACTGCGTCGGCCATGATCGTCACCCTCTTTCTCGGCGGCCCCGCGGGGTGGGCGCCCCACGTGGCGTACCTACGATGGATCTTTCCCATCCTGTGGTTTGTCGCAAAGACCGCAGCCCTGGCGTTCACCTACGTGTGGTTCCGCGGTGCGCTACCCCGTCTGCGCTACGACCAGGTGATGGAACTCGGTTGGAAGCGACTCATCCCCCTCTCGCTCGGTTGGCTGCTCATCGTGGCTGGGTTCCTCGTCAAGCCGGCCTACGGATTCGCCACGGCGGCCGCGGTCATCTTCGCCGGAACGTTGCTGTCACGAGCGTTCGAGATTGGCGCGGCCCGCGGGCCCGACGCGGTGCTGACCCCGGTGGGTGAACGCCCGAGTCCCGAAGAGGAGGTTCGTCGGTACTTCGACGCCGACCCGGATCAAGGGAGTGGGCAATGAGCCGCGTGTCCGATTTCTTCGGGGGTTTTCGACTCACCTTTCGCCACCTCAGTCGTCCCCGCGTCACGCGGGGTTACCCCGAGGTGAAGCGGCCCAAGCAACCGCGCCAGCACGGACGACACGTACTCAACCGTTACGAGGACGGGATGGAGAAGTGCATCGGCTGCGAGTTGTGCGCGGGCGTGTGCCCGGCCAAGTGCATCTACGTGCGGGGTCTCGACAATCCGCCGGATCACCCGGTCTCTCCCGGGGAGCGCTACGGCTACGTCTACGAAATCAACTACCTCCGGTGCATCCACTGCGACCTGTGCGTCGAGGCCTGTCCCACCCAGGCGATTACCGAGTCCAAGCTCTTCGAGTTCTCCTTCACTAACCGCGCAGACGCCATCTACCAAAAGTCTCAACTCCTCGTCGACGACCAGGGTTTTCCTCAGCGCATGCCCTGGGAGGACTGGCGCGAGGGCGAGGCGGCCATGACTGGGGGTTGGATGCGAGCAACCTCCCCGGCGGGAGACTCTTCCTTCGAGGGGGTGACCCAGTGGTCCGGTGAACTCGGGGTCGGAGTTCGAGCGGCCGAAGCCGGTCAGGGGGAGAACCGCGACGACGAGGCGACCGGAACGAAGGCCCTGCGCGTCGAGTTCGCGTCCCACCTCGACCCCGACCAGCGAGTGCCCACTCGAAAGGAGCGCCGATGAGGCGCATCCCCGTGTCGTGGACGAACCGTGAGGAGGGGTTGTGCTCGCGCTGACGACCACCTGGCCCGACCTGCTCGTCTTCGTGACGGCCGCCGCGTTGATCGTGGTCGGTGCGCTGGGGGTCATCTCGCTGCGTAACCCGGTCCACTCGGCCCTCTCACTCATCGTCACGCTCTTCGGGGTCGCTCTCAGTTTTCTCGAGCAGTCGGCGGACTTTCTCGCCGCGGTCGAGATCATCGTCTACGCGGGGGCCATCGTCGTCCTGATCCTCTTCGTCATCATGTTCCTCGGAGTCGATCGACACCCACGTGACGAGGTGGAGCCCCTCGTGGGCCAGCGCGCCTTCGCCGCCGTCGGGGCCATCGTGACGGTGGGTGGGCTCGTCTTTTTGATGGCTCGAGCTCACTGGGTGACTGGGGTCATGTCCGCGTCGACCAACGGCACCCCGCTCGCGTCGGGCCAGGGTGAGATCACCCAACTAGGCCAGTCCGTCTTTACCACCTACCTGATTGCCTTCGAGGTCACGGCGGCCCTGCTCATCATTGCGGTGCTCGGGGCCGTGCAGTTGGCTCGTCGAGATCGCGAATCGGAGGTGGAGCAGTGAGCGTCCCGGCGTCCTGGTACCTCGTTGTCGCCGCGGTTCTGTTCGGCATCGGGGTGTACGGCTTTCTCACGAAGCGCAGTGTTCTGACGATGCTGATGTGCATCGAACTGATGTTGAACGCGGTCAATCTCACCTTCGTCACGTTTGCTCGTACCCTCTCGGACGTGGCGGGCCAGACGGTGGTCTTCTTCGTCATGGTGGTGGCCGCGGCCGAAGTCACGGTGGGCCTCGGTATCACCGTCGCGGTGTTTCGTCGGCGCCGCACCACGTCGGTCGACGAGTTGACGGAGATGCAAGGATAACCATGTCCCACGCCGCCCTCGTTACCCTGCTCGCTCCACTCGCCGGATTTCTTGTTCTTCTGACCCTGAAAAAGGACGCCCCCGAACGGCTCGTGAGTTCCGTCGCGACCGGCGCCGTTGCCCTCAGTTTCCTCGGGGCTGTCGTGACCTGGAGTGGCCTCGAACACCGAGCTCTCCGCGAGGTCACCGTCACCTTGTTCGGGTGGATCTCGACGGGATCGCTGCACGCCCCGGTGGCACTCCTCGTGGACCCGCTCTCGGTCACGATGATGTTGTTCGTCACGGGGGTCTCGAGTTTGATTCACCTCTACTCGAGTGCGTACATGCACTCCGAGCGCGACTACCGAAAGTTCTTCGCGTACCTCAACCTCTTCGTCTTCTCCATGCTCGTGCTCGTGATGGCCGACAACCTCGTGATGACCTTCGTGGGTTGGGAGGGCGTCGGAGTCTGCTCCTACTGGCTCGTCGCGTTCTACTACGACCGCGACACCGCGGCGTCGGCCGGTAAGAAGGCCTTTGTCTACAACCGCGTCGGTGACGTCGGTCTGCTCATCGCCATGTTCATCCTCTTCTCGCACCACACGGGACTCGGGTACCTCCAAATCGCCACCAGTGCGTCCACTCACCTGTCGGGGTCGGCGGCCACCTGGGTCGTGGTGGCCCTTCTCTTCGGGGCCTCGGGTAAGAGTGCCCAGATCCCCCTCTTTA
>JAKBAZ010000086.1 GCA_021826255.1 Actinomycetes bacterium | reverse complement strand
GGCCAGTCGTTCGCCGGCACGAAGCTCGAACGTCACGGGATCGGTTGTCGCGCGGGTTCTCACCCCGAGAGCGACCAGGTGGGAGGATCGCGCCACCTCGGGTTCGTCGCGCCAGAGCTCGAGAGTCGAGCGAGCCCGCGCGAGCTGTTCTTTACGGTGGAATAACAGTCCGTAGCGGCGCACGTGGGAGAAGACCTCGGCGCTCACGAGCACGCTGAGGAGGGCCCGCTCGAGTCCGGTGCGCCCACCCATGAGGGCGAATCCCACGACCATGGCGACGAGCCCGACACTCACCCCACTCAAGAACTCGGTCACGAGGGAGCTGCGCAGGGCCACCCGCAGGGCCTCCTCGGCGACCCGGTGTTCGCCCCGTGAGAGAGCGGTGATGTCCTCGACGGCGAATCGACCCACCCCGAGGCCCCGGAGTTCGACTCCGGCGTTCAAGAGTTCGAGTTCGCGTTCGAGGAGACGGGAGTGCTTCTGGCGATACTCGACGTCCATCACTTCGGCCGCTCGGCCCGCGCGCACGTAGAGCGGTGCGGAGAGGCTCATGAGGGCGAGGACGATGACGAGGGGGAGCCAGCCCGAGGCGAGATAGAGGAGAGCCAGTCCCGCCATGGACGCGCCGAGACTGGCTCGAGCCAGATCGATCTCCACGTCGTCGGGTAAGAGACTGAGGGCGTCGAGAGCGCTGGTCAGGGTCATCGAGCGGGGAAAGTGTCGGGAGAGCCGGGGCGTCCACTCGCTCACGACCTCTCGCTGGCGACGCTCGCGCAGGAGCGAGGAGACCGCCCCGAGCCCGACGCGAAGGAGGAGGGCGAGCCCCATCAGACTCGCGCCCTCGGCGAGGTGGACTCGGGCGAGATCGGTGAGCGCGAGGCTCACCAGCGCGGCCACGAGGAGGGAGGCGAGGCCCACGAGGACGCCGAGGACGGGGGCGAGCCGTCGCGCACTCACGAGGCGGTGCTCTTAGGGGGCCACTCGTCGCGGTGGGCGAGGGTGCGGGCCGGACCGTTCAACCAGTCCCGTAACGCCGCCGTCGCCGCGCAGTCGTCCTCGTTGTAGGCGAGAAGGCGCGCTCGCCAGGTCCCGGCGTCGGGGGAGTCGGCGAGGGCCTCACGGTACCAACGAAGGGAGGCCTCCCCACTTGGACTTTCGTCTCGCCACTCAAAGCCCGCCGCCCGCGCCAGCTTCTTCAGTCCCGTCGGGCCATCCGTCTGGATGTGCTGGGACACCACCTCGTGGAGGTCGATCCACTCACCGTTCTCGCGGCGGCGAAACTCTTCGACTCTGGTTCGTAGGTCTTCGTCGCCCAGGGTGTCGAGAGCCCGATTCATGGCGCCGTCTTCGGCTTGAGCCCAAAAGCAGTAGGCCCGAAAGGTGGCGCCACTCTGTCGAGCGATGGCCCGCACCTCCTCGAGCCAGGTCCAAAACTCCACGAAGACCCGGGCCTCGAGTTCGGGGCTGAGAGGGTCCCAGGAGACGAAAGAGACGTACCCCGAGGGAAGGTTCGTGAGGTGGACCGAGCTGCGCACCCGGGCTCCCCAGAGGTAGGTCCGATCCTCACAACTCTCCATATCGACGTCGACTTCGACGTCACCACGGGGACAGCCCATCTCCTCCACCTCGACTTTGCGCAGGAGTTGGTTGCTAAGGGCACTGCGCGCCCGGTACACCAACTCCTGGACGTGTTCGAGGGAGTCGGCGAGGAGTCGTTCCACCGGCGGTGCCGAGTCGAGCGTCCCCCCGCGGCGACACTGGGCCGGGTCGAGATTGGCGAGGTCGTGACGGGTATGGACCCCGAGGTGGTGAAGGATCTCCTGGTGAGACCGGGAGGTGAAGTTAACGAGCGACACGTCGTCTACGGCTTCTAACTCCTCCCGACAGACCTCGTGGTAGGGGCACTCGACGCACTCGCGGTGCCAGAAGGGTCGACTCGGTAGCTCGGAGGTGCTCTCGAGGCAGCGGAGTAGGTGGAAGCGCTCCTCGTAGGCCTCGTCGTAGGCGGCGAAGGAGAGGCGTTGGTGGGGCGCGTCGCTCAGACTCCACCACCAGGCTCGCTGGTGGCGATCGACGAGGACGACGCGGTTCGAGGGGTCGGCGAGCCTGAGGGCCTGAAGAACTCGGGTGGCGTGAGCCAGCCCGAAGACCGAACGAGTGACCGACTGACTGGATCGAGGGACGGCCCCCACGCGGCTGGTGGCTCGTGACGCGACGTCGTCCAGGCTGGACGCGTCGAGGAAGCGGGTCGTCGACGAGTCCGCAAACTCAATGTTGCGGATGAGGAGGGGCACGTAGCGGAAGGTGTCGTCGTGGCGCGCGACTCTCACGAGGGCGTGGGGTTGGGCTCGACGAGCACCCGCGAGATCGTCGTCGAGACGTGGTGAGAGGATGAGTTCGACCCCGTCGAGAAGCGCGGCTCGAGTCTCTTGTCGCCCCTGTACCCGACGCCCGCCGAGCGCCTCCAGGCGCTCGAGTACCTGGTGGCGCAGTACGTCGGCCCTCTCGCGACGGTGACGAATCTCCTCGGACTCGTCCATCAGGGGTCGCTCTCGCCCGGAACGCTCGAGAACGAGTCGGTGAGGGCAGATCATCAACTCGTCACCGCGAAGAGGCGTCCTCACGACCAGAAAGCCTAATCAGGCGCCCGAAACGCCGAGATTTGGGATGTCCGTGAGATTAATTGACTCGATTGTGGGTGACTTTTGGCTCTAGCACTGGTACAAATGGGAAGAAGTAAGGGAACGGCACGGAATTTCCGGGCCTTCTGTGCAAAATTGTGACGGATTGACAATTATTTAATCGAAGGGGTATTTAGACTCAGATGGTGGCCTTTACCAAACGGAAGGGCAAGGGAGCGGCCGAACCCGCGCCCGTCGCGGTGGAGGATGACGCCGAGTTCGCTCGAGTACCCGCTAAGCCGAAGACGGGTTCGAAGAAACTCGGCGAGCACTTGCTCAGTCAGGGAATCATTACGACCGAGCAGCTCTCGAACGCCCTCATCTACCAGGGCAACCACGGGGGGCGTATCGGGGAGATTCTCGTCAACCAGAAGGCGCTGAGCGAGCAGCAGCTGGCGAGCGCCCTCGGCGAACTCTTCGGCTACGACGTCATCGACCTGCGTAAGCAGCCCATCGATCCGAGCGTTCTGCAGAACCTCCCCGAAGAGTTGGCCCGACGGTACTCGGTCGTCCCCTTCCAGCTCTCGAACGGAGTTCTCGACGTCGCCGTCGCCGAGCCCGACGACGGATTAAAGGCCACGCTGGGTCAGCGGCTCAACATGCCGATCTCACTCCACCTGGCACCGATTGGGGACATTCGTTGGGTCATCGACTCCAACTACCAGGCCATCGGCACCGTGGACAAGCTCATTCAGGCCTTCGAGTCGGCGGAGACCTCCCGTCGTCGCGGCCCGGACGTGAGCGCCGAGGAGTTGGTGATCAGCGAGGACGCGCCGGTCGTGCAGCTGGTGGACCGCATCTTGACTCAGGCCATGCGCGACCGTGCCTCGGACGTGCACATCGAGCCCTCCGAAGAGGTGGTGCGGGTTCGCTTCCGCATCGACGGGGCCTTAAAGGAAATCCTCTCGATGCCCGCGTCCATCGGTCCGGGCCTCGTCAGTCGCATCAAGATCATGGCCAACATGAACATCGTCGAACGACGTCGCCCGCAGGACGGTCAGTTGACCATTGCGATTGACGGCAACGACGTGGACGTGCGCGTCGCTACCACGGCGACCATCATGGGCGAGAGCTGCGTGATGAGAATTCTCGACAAGACCCGCTCGGTACTGCGCCTGAACGAATTGGGCATGCCTTCAGACACCCACCTCGCCTACTCCAAGCTGGTGCGATCTCCCTTCGGCATGGTGCTTTGCGCCGGTCCGACCGGTTCGGGTAAGACGACCACCCTCTACGCCACGCTCTCCGAAGTGACCAATCCCACGGTGAACGTCATGACCATCGAGGACCCGGTCGAGTACGTCTTTCCCCAGATCAACCAGATTCAGACCAACGAGCAGGCCGGACTGACCTTCGCGACGGGACTGAAGTCCATCCTACGTCAGGACCCCGACGTCATTCTCGTCGGTGAGATCCGAGACGTCGAGACCACGCGAGTCGCGGTGCAGTCGGCCTTGACGGGCCACTTCGTGGCGTCCTCACTGCACGCCACCGACGCCGTCTCGGCGCTCCACCGACTCCTCGATATGGGCATCGAGGCGTTTCTCATCGCCTCATCGGTGCTCGGCGTGGTGGGCCAGCGTCTCCTTCGGCGCATCTGCCCGTCGTGTCGGGTGGAGTACACCCCGACGATGGAGGAGATGGAGTTCTACCGTGAGAGCGGAGGGTCGCCCCTCGAGACCTACGTGCACGGGGTGGGCTGCACCTTCTGTTCTCACACCGGTTACAAGGACCGTATCGGTGTCTACGAACTCCTGATCATGTCGCCGGAGATTCGTCGACTCGTCGTGGGCTGGGCGACTCAGGAGGAGTTGCGCACGATGGCGGTCCGCCAGGGTATGCGCACGATGCGTCAAGAGGCGATTGCTCTCGTCGAGCAGGGTGTGACCACCATCGAGGAAGTCATCAGGAGCATGTACACGTTATGAGTCTTCTTCAGCGCACTCGCGACATGATCCCCGGCAACTCGAAGAAGGAGAAGGGCAAGGAGAAACTCGCCCTGACTCGCTATCGCTACGAGGCCCTCGACGGAGAGGGTAAGCAGGTCAAGGGCTTCGAGATGTCCGAGTCGGCCGGGCGAGCCCACTTAGCGCTCCTCGAGCGCGGACTGTCTCCCACCCTGATTGAGGAAAAGCGTTCCATCCTGCAGTTCGAGATCACGAAGAAGCGGGTCCCGAAAAAAGAGGTGATGAACTTCACGCGCCAGTTGGCCGTCTTCATCCGTTCGGGTATTCCGATTATGGACGCCCTCGAAGTCATTGTCGAAGAGACGCAGAACAAGTTGATGCGTCAGATTCTCTTGCAGATGATCGAGGACCTGCGTGCCGGTGACACCTTCTCGGTCGCGTGTTCGTCCCACCCCGAGGCGTTCCCCAACTTCTACGTGGGCATCCTCGAATCGGCCGAACTCACCGGAAACCTCGATGACGTGTTGGAACAACTCGCCGAGTACATCGACCGAGACTTGAAGGCTCGCGCCAAGATCTCCTCGGCGCTGACCTACCCGGCGGTCGTCTCGGTCCTGGCCGTGGTGGTGGTCTTCATCCTCGGTATCTTCGTCCTGCCGCGCTTCGTGGTTTTCTTTAATCAACTCCACGCCAAGTTGCCCGCCCCCACGAGGGCCCTCATGGCCTTCTCGGGCTTTATGGCGAACTACTGGCCCTTCATCTTGGCCTTCATTGCACTCATGATCGCTGGGTTTATCGCGATGAAGCGATCCGAGAAGGGTCAAGACCAACTCGACCGGGTCATGCTGCGACTTCCCATCCTCGGCGAGTTGACGCGTACCGCAGTTCTGGAGCGAACGACTCGTATCCTCGCCTCGATGTTGCGCGCCGGAGTGGATCTCCCCCGGTCCATGACCATCACCGCGGACTCGGCGAACAACGCGGTCTATCGAAAGGGCCTGCTCGCGGTGCGCGAGGAGGTCATGGAGGGCCAGGGGCTCGCCGGCCCGATCGCGCGATCGGGGCTCTTTCCGGGGGCGGCGCGCCAGATGTTCCGCGTGGGGGAAGAGACCGGAAGTCTCGACCACCAGCTCGAAGTCGCTGCCGCCTACTACAACCGGGAACTGGAGCGAAAGCTCGAGCGAGTGACCGGTCTCTTCGAGCCGATGGTGATTATT
>JAKBAZ010000085.1 GCA_021826255.1 Actinomycetes bacterium | reverse complement strand
CGCGTCGAGAATCCGGTCAACCGTCGGGCGGTAGTCCTCCTCGATCCTCGTCGGCGGATACGGAATGTGGTAGCCACCCACGACCAGACCGGGCGCGCGCATGGAGTAGAAACACCGATGCGTCACGTCGGCCACCACACTGGCGCCAATCGAGGCGTGCACCGGAGCCTCCTGGACAACGATGAGACGACCCGTCTTTGACACCGAGGTGACGAGAGTCGCGGTGTCGACCGGAGACAGACCGCGCAGGTCCACCACCTCGAGCGACACTCCCTCGCCGAGCGCCGTGTCAGCGGCGCGCAGGATGGTCTTCATCGTTGATCCGTAGCCCGCGACGGTGATGTCGGTACCCTCACGACGCACGACGGCGTCGAAGAGTCCGGCCGGCGCCGTGTCGAGGTCAACCTCACCCTTCTCCCAGTAACGACTCTTGGGCTCACAGAAGATCACCGGGTCGTCCGACTCGATGGCCTGCTGGATCATCCAGTACGCGTCGTTCGGAGTGGAGCAGGCCATGACCTTCAGACCACCCGTGTGGGCGAACAGGGCCTCGGGGCTCTCCGAGTGGTGTTCGATGGCCCCGATGCCACCCTGGAACGGCAGACGGATGACGAGACCCATTGTGTAGGCCCCGTCAGAGCGCTTACGCAGTTTGGCGACCTGCGAGACGATCTGGTCGAAAGCGGGGTAGACGAAGCCGTCGAACTGCATCTCACACACAGTGCGAAATCCGCGAATCGCGAGACCGACCGCCGTTCCGACAATCGCCGACTCAGCCAACGGAGCGTCGACGACGCGGTCCGGACCGAAGTCCTTCTGTAGGCCGTCGGTAATTCGAAATACCCCTCCGAGCTTGCCGACGTCCTCTCCCATGATGAGAACCTTGGCGTTCTTCTCCATGGCGCGACGAAGGCCTTCATTGAGGGCCTTCGCCATGGTCATCGTGACTGTGGCCATCAGTGAGCACCTCCCGAAATTCCGAGCTCGACCATCTCTCGACGGCCCTCCTCCACGAGGGGGTGAGTCTCGGCGTACACGTTGTCGAACATCGTGATGGGGTCGGGACGACCCATCGCCAGCACATCAGCGCGCAACTGGAGAGCGAACTCTTCCGCCTCGGCGTCGACGGCGTCGAAATCGGCCTGCGACGTCTTCGCTTCGTGCACGAGCAAAGCCTTCACCCGTTCGATCGGGTCCCGGTGCTTCCACACTTCAACCTCAGCTTCCACGCGATAACGAGTGGGATCGTCCGAGGTGGTGTGAGCACCCATTCGGTAGGTGTAGGCCTCGATGAGGGTCGGGCCCCCACCGGCTCGAGCATTCTCCAACGCGGTTTTCGCGACTTCGTACACCGCGAGGAGGTCGTTACCGTCCACCCGAATACCGGGGAAGCCGAAACCGCGGGCGCGACGGTAGAGGGGGACCTTGGACTGGGTGGACATGGGAGTCGAGATACCCCACTGATTGTTCTGACAGAAGAACACCACCGGAGCGTTGAACGACGCGGCCCACACGAATCCTTCAAGGACGTCGCCCTGGGAGGACGCTCCGTCTCCGAAGAACGTCATCACCGCCTCTTCGGCCCCGTCTCGCTGGATTCCCATCGCGTACCCGACGGCGTTCAGCACCTGGTTACCGAGGACGATGGTCGGCACGGAGTGGCGGTAGGTGTAGGGGTCCCATCCCCCGTTTGACACCGCCCGGAAAAGTTTCAGCATGTCGGCGGGCGGAACACCACGGGACCACGCGATGCCGTGCTCGCGGTACGTCGGGAACGTAAAGTCCATGGGCTCGAGCGCTCGACCGGCTCCGATTTGCGCGGCCTCTTGACCCTGAATCGGGGCCCACAAGGCGAGCTGACCCTGGCGCTGCAGGGACGTGGACTCGTTACAGAGTCGACGGATGATCACCATGTCCCGGTACATCGAAAAAATCTTTTCGGTCGACAGCGAGGAGGTGTAGTCGGGGTGTTCCACCCGCTGACCCTCCGGCGTCAACAACTGGACGAGTTCCTCGTCACCCATCGACTCTCCTTTGACTACCCCCGCGGGAAAACACTAGTCCCGTAGCATTGGGGGGTGGCTCGCGTATGGGTGGACTGGGGACCCGTACGCTCAAATCGCAGTTTTCGCTTACTCATCAGCGGGCAGTTGGTCTCCCTGATTGGCTCCAACGTCACGATGGTGGCCATTCCTTACCAAGTCTTCCTCATGACCCACGCCAGTTGGTGGGTGGGGGTGGCGAGCATCGTCCAGTTGCCCGCGCTCATCGCGGGCTCCTTGATGGGCGGCGCCCTCGGGGACCGTTACGACAAACGGCCACTCTTGGTCGCGACCTCCGCGACCTCGGGTATCGCGAGTCTCTTGCTCGCCGTCGGCGCTCTGCACCACGTCGCCCTCGGCTGGCTCCTCGCGCTCGCGGCGAGTTCGGCCTTCGCTGGTGGACTGGGAGGGCCGCTACGTACCGCCGCCATCCCCCAAATGCTGCGTAACGACGAGTTGGTGCCGGCCTACTCGCTCAATCAAATCGTGGTCAACCTGGGGGCCATTCTCGGTCCCAGTCTGGCGGGGCTCGTGCTCGCCTCGTGGGGCCTCGCGTGGTGTTACGGACTTGACGCCCTCACCTTCGCCGTCATTCTTGTCGCGAGCGTTCTCATCAGCCCCCTGCCCCCGACGCGCAGCGGATCTCCGGTGTCACTCCTTCGCGCCATCGGTGACGGAGTCACGTACGTCCGTCACCACCGAGTCGCGCAGTTCGTCTATCTCGCCGACCTCAACGCCATGGTGTTCGGGTCGCCGCGGGGTCTGTTTCCCGCCATCGCTCTTACCGTCTACCACGGTGGTCCTCGACTCCTCGGCCTCCTCTACGCCGCTCCGTCGGTCGGGGCGGTGGTGCTCGCCTTTACCTCAGGCTGGGTCACCCACGTCAGGCGACGCGGTCGAGCGGTCGCTGTGGCCATCGGCGTCTGGGGTCTCGCCATCAGTGCGTTCGGGCTCTCCCGCTCGGTGTGGATTGCCCTACCGTGTCTCGCCCTCGCCGGAGCGATGGACGTCGTCTCCACGGTGTTGCGCAACACCATTTTGCAACTCGCCATCACTGACGAGGTGCGAAGTCGAGTCTCCTCCATTCAACTGGCCGTCGTCACCGGAGGCCCCCGACTCGGGGACTTAGAGTCCGGAGTCGTGGCGTCGGCCACCTCGACAGAGTTCTCCGTCGTGTCGGGGGGCGTGGCCTGCGTGATCGGCATCGCCCTTCTCATGCGACGACGTCGCGAGGCGTGGACCTCGCGTGATCTCTAGCGGGACTCGGCGCGCGGCCGAAGCGAGACCGCACGGCGTCGGCCGTCCGTGACGTACGCCAACTGCCCGCAGGCCGCCGCGATGGAGCGTCCCCGAGTGTCGCGAATCGAAACCGCGATACCACTCTCGCGCAAGCCGTCGCGAAACTCCCGCACCCGTTCCTTCGATGAACCCCGAACCAGGTAGCCGGGGGTGGGATTCAACGGGATGAGATTCACGTGGGCTTTGAGGTCCCACGCCAGGGCGCTCAACTCCCCGAGGGCGCGATCGGTGTCGTTCACCCCGTCGATGAGCGCCCATTCGAAGCTCACGCGCCGACCCGTCGTCTCGATCCAGTACTGACACGCTTCGCGAAGTCGGGCTATCGGGTAGCGACGATTGAGGGGTACGAGTTCACTACGCGTCTCGTCGTTCGCGGCGTGGAGGCTCACGGCCAACGTCACGGGAAGCCCCTCGCGAGCCAGTCGCTCGATCGCCGGGGCCACACCCACGGTCGACACCGTCAAGTGTCGAGCCGACATTCCGCGATCCTGGTGGAGTCGACGCAGTACCGCCGAGGTCACGGAGTAGTTGGCCAAGGGCTCTCCCATACCCATGAAGACCACGTTGCTCAGCCGTCGAGGAGCGGCGGCGCGCACCGCGAACATCACCTGCTCGAGGACCTCTCCTGGGCTCAAGTGGCGAGTAAAACCCGCTTGACCCGTGGCGCAAAAGGTGCACCCCATAGCGCAGCCGGCCTGGGACGACACGCACACGGTGGCCCGATCCTCGTAGAGCATCAACACCGTCTCCACGGTGGCTCCGTCGGGTAGGAGAAACGCCCACTTCGACGTTGATCCGCCGTCGGACTCGACGTGAGACACGATGCTCAACGACGATGCGAACTCTTCGACCAACTCCTCGCGAAGAGAGCGCGGGATACTCGTGATGTCACTCAACTCACGGGCTTCGTTCCACAAGCCTCGCCACACCTGGTCGGTACGAAACCGAGGGTGCTCACTCAAGCGACTACCCCACTGTTCCTTGGTGAATTCGTACGGCGAGGTCACGCGACCACGCTAACGGGCGCGAGAGGCGCGGTGTCTGCTTGACTCGAGGTGGATAAGGAGGAGAGATGGAGCTAGTTCGTACCTCAGCATTGGTGACCGGAGGAGCGTCGGGGCTCGGTGAGGCCACCGCTCGGGCTCTGGCCGATCGAGGGGCTCACGTCGTGGTCATGGATCTCAATGAGGATCGGGGTCGCCGGGTGGCGAGCGAGATCTCCGGTTCCTTCGTCCACTGTGACGTCACCTCCGCCGACGACGTCACTCGCGCCATCGACGCAGCTCGCGAGCGAGCCCCGCTCTGGAGCGTGGTGAACTGCGCCGGGATTGTGTGGGCCCAGCGCACCCTCGGCAAGGATGGCGAGTACTCCTCCGCCCACGACCTCGACACTTTTCGAAAGATCGTGGAGGTGAATCTCGTGGGGACCTTCAACGTGTGTCGTTTGGCGGCGACGGCGATGTCGCACAACGAGCCCGACCCCGACGGAGGACGGGGGGCCATCGTCATGACCGCGTCCGTGGCGGCCCAGGACGGGCAGATTGGACAGGTCGCCTACTCCTCCTCCAAGGGCGGGATTCTCGGTCTGACCCTCCCCCTCGCGCGAGACCTGGCCGTCGTTGGCGTACGAGTTAACACGATTCTGCCGGGCCTCATCGACACGCCCATCTACGACTTCGCCCCAGACCCGCTGGCGTTTAAAGCTCAGTTGGCGTCCAGTGTGCTCTTTCCGCGTCGTCTGGGCATGAGTACCGAGTACGCCCACCTCGCAGTGGAACTTCTCACGAACTCCTACCTGAACGCCGAGTACGTCCGCCTCGATGGGGGAGCCCGCCTTCCCCCGAAGTAGATTCGCTCAAAAATCTCGGGTGTCGGCCACGTTGTCGAACCGGGCGAAGTCGCCGCGCCAGGTCAGGTGAGCCGTGCGCGTCGGACCGTTACGGTTCTTTCCGACGATGACTTCAGCGTCCGACTTCTTGTCGTTCGACACCTCTCCGTACTGTTCCGCTCGAAAGAGGAAGAGGACGACGTCGGCGTCTTGTTCGAGAGATCCCGATTCGCGCAGGTCGCTCATCATGGGTCGCTTGTCGGCGCGTTCCTCGAGCTTTCGCGACAACTGAGAGAGCGCAATCACGGGACACGACAACTCACGAGCCAGGATCTTGAGCGAACGGCTCATCTCGGCGACCTCGACTTGACGATTCTCCGCCCTCGAGCGCGAGCTCATCAACTGGAGGTAGTCGATGATGATGACTCCGAGATCTCCCTGTTGCTGTTTGATTCGGCGGGCGCGACTACGAATGTCCATGACGGTCAACGATGGGTTGTCGTCAATAAAGATCTTCGCGTGTTGTAAGTAGCCAAAGGCGTCCTGGGCGCGACGCCAATCAGCATCAGACAGATCACCCGTTCGCAATTTCTGTGAGTCAATTCGAGCGGTGGACGCCAGGATGCGCTCGGCGAGCTCCTGTCGACTCATTTCGAGCGAGAAGAACAGT
>JAKBAZ010000084.1 GCA_021826255.1 Actinomycetes bacterium | reverse complement strand
TTCGACTCCCCGAGCCACCTCGCCCACCACGAGCACCGAGGGAGCCACTCCCTCCCAGCGATCGAGCTCACCCAGTAAACCCGCGCGCACTCGCTGTTCGGGCCACGACGCCCACTCCACCGACGCAACGGGCGTGACCGGAGCGAGTCCCGCGTCGAGAAGTTCCGAGGCGATCTCACTCCGTCTCGCGCTGCCCATCACCACGACGAAAGTGTCGACGTGACCGACGAGGTCGCCCAGTGGCGCGGGCTCTCCTCCCTCTCCCACCGCACTGGTAAGCACGACTCGCCGAGAGAGACCCCGCGTCGTGAGGGCGATTCCGGCGAGCGCGGGAGCGGCGAGTAGCGAACTAAGGCCGGGCACCACTTCCACCTCGACGCCGCAGCGCGTGAGGGCCGCCACCTCTTCGGCCCCTCGACCGAAGACGAACGGATCTCCACCCTTCAGTCGGACCACCCGCTCGTGACGCGCCGCGAGATCCACCAAGAGGTCATTAATGGACCCCTGAACCCCCGAATCACCCCGCGACTTTCCCACGTTGTAGCGCTCGGCGGAGGGGGCGATGAGTTCGAGCACCTCGGGCGAGACCAATCGGTCGTAGACCACGGCCTCGGCATTCACTATCCGTTCGTGAGCGCGCAGCGTCAAGAGATCACGAGCGCCCGGGCCGGCCCCGACGAGGCTAACGGTCACGAAGCGCCCACCCGGCTCACGAAATCACCGAAGGACTCACCGGACTCGGACTCCACGGCCCAGCGCGCGCACCAGGGCGTGAGGACC
Organism: Actinomycetes bacterium; assembly: GCA_021826255.1. Lineage (GTDB taxonomy): Bacteria > Actinomycetota > Acidimicrobiia > Acidimicrobiales > RAAP-2 > RAAP-2. The sequence continues at coordinate 5,095 of JAKBAZ010000084.1, read as the reverse complement.
TCACTCAGTCCCTCGAGGGAGACCTTCTCGGCGACCATCACCGCGAGTCGATCACCCCGGGGGCTTCCTCCGAGGTAGAGGTCGTAGGTGCTCTTGGTGCGACCCACCAGGGCGACTTCGGCGAGCGCCGCTCGCGAGCAGCCGTTCGGACACCCCGAGATCCGCACGTCCAGTTCGGCGTCCGGGCGACCCACCGCAGCTAACACCTCTTCAATCGTGGCGATCACTTCGGGCGCGACACGTTCGGACTCCGCGAGGGCTTTCGAACAGGTGGGTAGCGCGACGCAGGCGATCGCTCGGCGCGCCACGGGGCTCAGCGAGTCTCGAGTGAGCAGCCCGTGCTCGCGCACCATCTCATCCACTCGAGTCTGGTCAAGCGAGGCCACCCCCACGCGCAAGTCCTGACGGGGAGTCACCACGAACTCCACACCACCGCGCTCGGCGAGAGAGCGCAGAGCCTGGCGTTGGCGCACCGTGTCCCCGTCACGAACCCGACCCCGGGGTACCGGGAGGCCCAGCCACGCGAGGCCGTCCTCGCCCTCGGACCACCCCAGGTGGTCGTGGCCGGGAGCGAGAACAGGGGGATCGATAACGAACACCCGGCGACCACTTCTCGACTCCACGTCAGCTCGGACAGAGTCGATACCCCGATCCGCCACGACGTACTTGAACCGCGCCTGACGCCGGTCACTTCGGCCCCCCTCGTCGCGGTAGAGCTCGACGAGAGCCTCAATAACCGCGAGCAGGTCCCGATCGGCTACGAAGCCCAGGTGTTCGCCGAGGCGGGCGTACGTGCCGGGGTGTTGGTAGCTTCGACCGAGTCCGCCACCCACGATCACGTGGGCGCCGGGTCCCTCCGTGGGGTGAACGTGGGGTACGAGTCCGACGTCGTGAGCGAAAACGTCCACGCAGTTTTCCTCGGGGTGAGCAATAGCGATCTTGAACTTCCGGGGCAGGTAGGTCTCACCGTAGAAGTCGTGTTCACGCTCCTCCACGCTCACCGCGAGCTCACCACCCACGAACACCTCGAGGTAGGCCGTGGTGCGGGGACGAAAGTGCGCGGCGATATCGCGAACGAGTCGCGCGTACTCGGGGTGCTCACCCAGGCGCGGGCACAGCACCGTATTACGCACCACGTCCCCACAGCCCCCGAACGAGCTGAGCGTGGCCTCGTGCAATCGACTCGCCAAGTCTCGTAGCGAGCCCTTCCACACTCCGTGGATCTGCACCGCCTGACGCGTCGTCAGTCGAAGGGTACCGTTACCGAATCGCTCGGCCACCTCGTCGAGAGCCAACCACTGGTCGCTCGAGAGTCGTCCCCCGGGTACCACGACACGCACCATGAAGATGTACTCGAGTTCCTCCTTGGCGAGGGTTCGAGTTCGGCGTACATCTCGATCGTCTTGGGCGTAGATGCCGTGGAATTTGATGAGGTGTTCGGAGTCGGGGTCACTGAGGGCCCGTCGGCCGTCGACGAGGTCCTCGCCGAGACGCCCCCGCAGGCGTTGACTCGCGGCTTTGACGCCTTCTTCGTGCGTGAGCGCAGTGTCGAGGGACACGGTGTTCTCCTAATTCTCATCCTTTCCACTAAATATTAGTGAATTAGTCATGAATTGTCGACACGGTCACGCTCCCCCGTGCGACGTAGCCACCCGGTGGCCACGAGGAGTGCGGCGAGGGCGCTCAATCCGAACGCGTTAGCCAGCGGATACTGCAGCACCGACTCGCGCAAGTCGAACGGGACGCCGTGGGGCACCCACCACGGGGGCGCCACGACGAAGAGGGTGCCGAGGAGGACTCCCATCACCCGTGACCACCCTCGAGTAGCGGCGACGAGCCAGACCACGGCCGGCCAGACCCAGACGAAGTGGTGAACCCAACTCACGGGAGAGACGAGCAGTCCCGTCGCCGCGGTGACAAACACCGCGGCGCTCTCGCGACCCCGCTGGTAGCTACTTCGGGCGAGAGTGAGGCCCCACACGAGCATCAGCACCGAGATCCCGTCGACGACGGCCCCGGGTAGCGTCCGGTGGAGGAGTCGATCGCTGAGCCCCTGAAGACTCTGATTGGATACGAAGCTCACAACGCCAATTCGACTCTGCGCGACGATGTCGTGCAGCCAGTACTGCAACGACGCGCGCGGAGATAGAGCCGCCGCCAGCGCGACGACCCCGAAAAAGCTGAGCGTCGCCGTCATCGCCCGACGATAGTGAGCCGTGACGAGAAAGTAGGCGATCCAAATCAGGGGAACCAGTTTGAGGGCTCCGGCGAGACCAACGAGGACTCCTCGGGGTAACGAGGAGTTGCCCCACTCGAATCGTCCCCCGAGATCCATGAACACCAACGCCATCACGATGAGATTGATCTGACCGAACGCGAACGTCTGCAGCACCGGATTCACCACGACTCCAGTCGCGGCCCCGATAAGTGCCCACCAGGCCGGGGACCGCGAGACGGGACCCACCCACTGGAGGGTGACCCGGAGACTGATCCACAGCGCCCCCGCTCCGAGCAGCGTCCAGATCACCCCGTCCAGGCCGGTCGAGCCCCAGCGCAGGGCACTGAGCAACACGGCGGCGGTGGGGGGGTACGTGAAGGGCAGCGGCGGTCCGCCCGAGACGACGAGACTCACCTGATAGAGGCTGGCAGAAAACGCGTGGGCCGCCCCCAGCCGATACACCTCGAGATCTACCTGTCGGCGATGGACCATCCAGCCGAGGCTTCCGACGAGAAGCACTATCGCACTGAGGACACCAAGAGTGCGGTCACGACGGGTGAGTTCAGCGCGAGGTGAGGGGTGATCGAATCGGTACCCCAGGTTCACGGAGTCCACGCGAGGGTGGTCGAGAGCATCGTTAAGAGAACCATCACGAGGGCCGACGCCAGCACGACGCGCTCGAAGTAGCGGCGAGGGATAATCTCGCCCGCCCCGGCGAAGAGGGAAAAACCGCGCAGGACGAGCCGGGGCGACAGTGAGACGATTGGCGACAAGGCTCCGAAGGCGACGACGGCCATCGCCTGAGTCGTCCAGTCGGCGGGAATATCACGGCGCCGTCGCCACCACTCGATACCGATCACGACGACGACGAGGGTGCTGAGTGACTTCACGGCGGAGTTCACGTCGGTGAATCCCGACGACAAGAAGCGGAACATCGAGTAGAACACCCCGGTACCGAAGGGACCAGACTGCCAACCGGCACGCTGGGCGTCAAACCACGCGAAGGGCGTGTGGGCGTGGACCCACAGGTAGGAGAAGAAGAGTACAAGTCCACTCGGGGCGATTAACGCCGCCGTCCAGGCCTGGTAGTCCCGGTGGTGGCGAGACGCCCGGTACGCCGCCACCACGCAGACGATGATGATGGACGCACTGACCGGGTCAGCCAGACTGGCCATGGCCGCGAGAACACCCGCGAGGCGCCACTGGCGTCGGCCGAGGGCCCATAGACACAAGGCTCCCAAGGTGATCGTCAGTCCCTCCGAGTACACCAGCGACAGCACGACCGCCGCGGGCGAGAACACCAACAGGGCGACCGACCTCGACGCTGCCTCCGAGCCGAGTCGGTCCTTCACCATGATCCAGAGGGCGAGACTCGCGCTCAGTCCGGTGAGGAAGCTCACAGCGATACCCGATGCGGAGTAGCCGAGCCCCGACACGAGGTGCACGAAGCGAATCAGCGCCGGAAGCAGGGGAAAAAACCCGAGGTCCGTTTGGCGTGTCAGCGTCGTCAGGTGCGGGCCGAGGTGAGGAATGTGGGTGGCGTAACCGTGCTGGGCGATGTCGAGGTACCAGCGAGAGTCCCAGGTCGTAAAGAGCGACTCCAGGGGGCGCCGGCTCATGCGTGCGACGGCTGCGAGAGTGGCGAAAACGACCACGCGACTCGCGAGATACCACCCCACCGGGACCCACCAGGTGCGGGTTCGAACACCCGTCCGTACCTGAGTTAGGGACTCCTCCACCGGACAAGATTAACGATACGGGGCCGTGACCTGGGCGTACGTCACTACATTGTCATACGCCCGACTCACGGGGATGCCGTCCTGAATGCCTGTAAGGCAGTCCCGAGGTCCGACAGAGTAGAGATAGACCACCTCAAAGGAGGCTCCCGTGCGACGATCGGCCACTCTGGCGGCGTTCTCTCTAGCCCTAACTTCACTCCTGACCCCGTTAACCAGTGCTCGCGCCGCCACGGTCAAGGTCGCTCCGGCCTGCACTCCGGCTCACATTCGACTCTCGCTCGGGCAGTCCCAAGGTGCGGCGGGAACCTTCTACTACCCGATTATCTTCACCAACGAGGGGGCCACCTGCACCCTCTTTGGAGTGCCGAGCATTCGAGCTGGACTCCGACCAGTAGCCAAGCGACCACCCTCCTACGTGGGTCCCTGGGCTCGTAACCTCTCGATGGGCTACTACCCCGCCCTCCACAAACTCCTGCACCACCAGAGCGTGTCGGTGGCCTTCGCGGTGTCCGATCCCTACAACTACTCGGCGTCGCAGTGTCACCCCAAGGCGGCGGCGGGTGTGTACGTCACCCTCGGCGGGTTCGCCAAGGGCTTCGTCGTCATTCCCCACCTGACGGTCTGCTCGACCCTGCCCGATCTCATTACTCGCCTGGTTGTTCCCGGTACCTCGGGGGTGTAGGGCGCCCAGCCTCGACGAGAGGTCGACTCCGTCGACCTCTGGAGCGCTAGCCGACGGGCTGACATCGGCCCTCGAGATGCACTCTCCTAGGGCAGATTGACGTAGCCGTTTCGAGACTTCCAGAGGAAGTACTTCTCGAACGCCAACTTCATGAGGTGAGCTTGGGGCCCGGGGATCAAGACCCCGTGCCGACGCGGGGGCAACATCTTGTCCGCGAGGATGATCACCCCGTTGTTGCCGGCGTCCATCACGCACACCGCGCGAATGTCCTTGAACTCGTGTTCCTCCGACGGAGTCTCCCCACGAATCTGAGCGGCGATGTTCTTCGCCGCGACGTGAGCCATCACCTCGGTCGGAAAGCCGGTCTTCGGCACCCCCACCGGGGTGGGCGTGTGCCAGGGCACCGAGACGGCGGCCGCGATTCCGACGGCGTACACGTCGTCGAAATCTCGACTC
>JAKBAZ010000083.1 GCA_021826255.1 Actinomycetes bacterium | reverse complement strand
AAGGCACTGAACCCGTCCCGGATGGCCCCCTGATCCGAGTCGGGAAGTATCGGGGGTTCCGCCGTGCCTCGTATGCACGTATGCCCCGGTGGGTATCACCGCTACACTGGATGAGCAATCCGAGAGGAGCTACATGAGTACCGTCGATCTCACACTGGCCGACTTCGAAACCACCGTCACGTCGAACGACATGGTTCTGGTGGACTTCTGGGCTGAGTGGTGCGGCCCCTGTCGTATGTTCGCCCCCTACTACTCCAAGATCTCCGATGAGTTCCCTGACGCCGTCTTCGCCAAGGTCGACACGGAGGCGAATCCCGAACTGGCGTCGATGTTCAACATCCAGTCCATCCCGACTTTGATGATTATCCGAGACCAGGTCGTCATCTTCTCCCAGGCCGGCGCTCTACCCGAAGCGGCATTGCGCGACCTCGTGGAGCAGGCTCGGGCGGTCGACATGGAAAAGGTCCACGCGGACATCGCCGCACAGAAGGCGCACACCTCCTAAGTCGTCACCGTCAGGTCACCGGGTAATCGCCCGGACCTCACTGATTTGACACGTCGTCGCGACAGACTATGGCGTGACCACAAACGACACACTGCTCATCCAACGTGGGCTGCGGGCCGAGTACATCACCCTCTCGTGGAACGTCGTGGGAATCCTCGTTCTCGCGGTCGCGGCTCTCGCGAGTCGGTCCCTCGCCCTCGAGGGCTTTGGACTCGACTCACTCGTCGAGATTGGCGCCTCCACTGTGGTGGTGTGGGAACTGACCGGACGTCACGCCCTCGGCCAAGTGAGGGCTCAGCGCGTCATGACCGTTCTCTTCGGGCTCATCGCGCTCTATCTCTTTAGTCAGAGCGTGTGGGCTCTCGCCACCCGTCACCATCCGGGGACGAGCGTGCTCGGAATGATCTGGACCGGAGCGACCGTCGTCGCCATGTTCTGGCTCGCCGCCGTCAAGGGGGCCACGGGTCGCGCCCTCGAGCACCCGGTCCTCATCACTGAATCAAAGGTGACTCAAGTCGACGGACTTCTCGCTGTCGCCGTCTTTCTCGGTGTCGCCGCGAACGGTCTCTTTCACTGGTGGTGGGCCGACGCGGTGGCGGGACTGTTCGTTGCGCTCTACGCCGTGAATGAGGTCCGTCACGCGTGGAGTCACGCCGGAAACTAGGCCTCTAGGTCGTCAACCACCAGGGGGTCGGAGCCTCCAGCCGTGGAAGGGGGCTCGACACCCGTCCGAAACGCTCGGAGTGGTGGAGCCAGTCCCGGTACGCCTCCTCCACGTCCTCTCGAGCTTCACCGACGAAGTTCCACCACATGAAGATCCCGCTCTCGAGTGGTGGGCCACCGATCACCATGACGAGGGCGTCCTCGCTCTCGAGGAAGAGTTCGTCTCGCCCCGGAGAGAGGTACGCACTTTCTCCGGGACCAATCTCCACCCCCTGAATACGACAGCGCCCCCGAAGACCGATCACTCCGTGTTCAAAGCGAGGCTCGAGGGGGATCACACTCGCCTCGCGCACGACAACCTCGGTGCCGACCAGATCGTCCCCGACGCCTAGTGACGACTCGTCTCTCCCCCAGCGGCCTAACAGGACCGTCGCCCACGATGAGCCGAGATCGACTCGCGGGAGGTCACGGTAGTGGACGAAGCTCGCTGGAGTACGACGACGATCTCCCGTGAGGGCAATCCACAACTGAATACCCTCCACCACTCCGCGATAGTCGTCAACAGCCTCTTCGGAGTGAGAGACCCCGACTCCCGCCGTCATGAGGTTGACTTGTCCCGGTCGGATGACCTGCTCACTCCCGAGAGAGTCGCGGTGCAGGGCGGCACCCTCGACGAGCCAGGTGACCGTGGCGAGACCGTAGTGGGGATGAGGTGCGACGTCGAGGCCCGAGTCGGGAGTGACCGCGAGGGGCCCGAGGTGATCGGCGAAACACCACGGTCCGATGGTTCGTCGTCCGCGTTGGGGTATGGCGCGACGCACCAGAGTCCGCCCGACTCGCGCCTCGTGGCTCAGCAACTTCTCTACGTCATCCACGGTGACCTCCTCTCGACTCGAGGTTCTCTCCGAGCCTACGATGGGCCGGTGGTCACCCCTACCGTCGAGACGGCGGGCCAGCGCCCCCGCGTTCGACGGCCCCTCGGACCACTCACTCTCCTAGCGGCCGCCCTCACCTTCAACCTCTGGAGTCTCTGGGCCGAACACACCCCGGTCAACTACCCCAACGACTCGGCGATGCACCTCCAGATGAGTACGCTCGCCCACAACCTTCTCGCCGCGGGATCGGCCCCACTCGATCACTGGTACGGATTTCTCTCGCTCGGCTCGCCCTTCTTCGTGGAGTACCAGAGTTCGTCGGCCATTCTCATCGGAGAACTTTCTCGATGGGTCGCCTCCCCCGCCGTGCTCTTCGCCTGGAGCCTCTACCTGCTGCTCAGCCTGTGGCCCCTCGCCGTGTACTACAGCGCTCGCCTCCTCGAACTCGGACCCTGGAGCGCCGGAGTCTCCGCACTTCTGGCGCCCCTCCTCGTCTCGGTGACCGGTCACGGCTTCGAACACAAGAGTTACGTGTGGATCGGTAACGGGCTCTGGAGTCAGGAGTGGGCGATGTGGGCCCTCCCGCTCGCTTGGGGGGCGACCTGGCAGTTTCTTCGACACCGCCGACACCTGGTGCTCGCCGTCGTCGCCCTCGGAGCGACAATCGCCTTTCACTTCCTGACGGCCTACGCCGCCGTCCTCGGACTGGGCGTACTGGTGCTCGTCACGCCCTCGAGGTGGAGAACGCGAGTTCCCCGGGCGTCCCTCGTGCTCCTGCTCGGACTCGGGAGTTCCGCCTGGGTGACGGTCCCTCTGCTGCACCGACTGAATGTTCTCGCCGTCAACCAGTTTCAGGTGGGCACGGTCATCAACAACTCCTACGGGGGAGCTCGGGTCGTCTCCTGGCTCGCGAGCGGAGCCCTCTTCGACTCGGGGCGACTGCCTTTGATTAGCGTCCTCGCCGCTCTCGGAGTTCTCGACGCTCTTCGACGGTGGCGTCACGAGGAGACCGGGCGAGTGCTCGTCGGGCTCTTTGTCGTCTTTCTCATTCTCTTCACGGGTCGGCCGACCATGAGCTGGCTCATCGACCTGATACCGGGCAACCAAAACCTGCTCCTCCAGCGTTACATCGCCGAGCTGCAACTCGTCGCGCTCTACCTCGGCGCCCGTGGAGCGCGCGCCCTCGTCCGGGTCCTCGCCCCCCAGTTCTCACGAGGCCCGGGCTCCCTCTCGCCCCACTCGAGTCGTCTCGGTCTCGGTGTGCTCGCTCTCAGTGTCGTCGTCCTCTCTCCGGCGTGGCTCGAGGTCCACCACTACGACCAGCGGAGTGCGGCCTGGATCTCCTACGAGAACTCGGTGACGACCCGCTACGCCGGTCCCCTCAACGCCCTCATCGCCCTCGCCGAGCGCGAGGGGGGCGGGCGAATCTACGCGGGGATGCCGTCCAACTGGGGTCGAACGTTCTACCTCGGTGACGTGCCCGTCTACATCTACCTCGAACAGCACCTCGTCGACACCGTGGGATTCACTCTTCGTACGTCGAGCCTGATGACCGACCCCGAGGCGTACTTCGACGAACGTAACCCCGGGGACTACGCCCTCTTCGGGGTTCACTGGCTACTGCTCCCCACCACCAGCTCGGCGGCGACCCCGCCGGTCCCGGCGACCCTGGTTCGACGCACTACCTACTTCGCGCTCTGGCGCCTGCCTTCTCGAGGACTCGTCCGAGTTGTCGACACCGTGGGCCAAGAGTCCGCCACCACCGCCACCCTGGGTCCGTTGAACGCCACGTTTCTCGCGTCCAGTCAGCCCGAAGAGGGGCGCTACCTCACGGTGGGACTGGGCGAACGCGCGCCAGCCCCACCGACCTTGGGCCCAGATACGACCGTCACGGGGGCGCCCGGAGTGGTGCTCAGCGAGCACGACGCCCTCATTACGTCGGGGTCGGCTTCAGCGACGGTGAGTCTCTCTCGCCGCGCCGTCGTGGTCCTCGCGGCGTCCTTCGACCCGGGGTGGCGAGCGACGCTCGACGGCCGACCCGTGGCAACCCAGATGGTCTCGCCGGCGCTCGTGGCCGTCCCCGTCCCCCCCGGACGTCACCGGGTGGTGTTCACCTACGTCGGACAGGGCGACTACTCCCAGCTCTACCTCCTCGCGCTGGCGTCACTCGCCGTCGCGGTTCTCGTGAGTGGGCGCGAGTGGACCCAGCGTCGCCGACTCGGGAGAACTACTCCGTGAGGCTCGAGCGAAACTCACGTCCGGCGAAGAGCACCTGGACGTCCGAGATGTGCCGTTCGAGGAACGCGCCCTCGCAGTAGCCGAGGTAGAGGTCCCAGAGTCGGTGAAAGTGCTCGGGGTACCTGAGCGAGTCCACCTCGGCTCGACGAGTCGCCAGATTCTCACGCCATCGCGCGAGAGTCTCGGGGTAGTGCCGACCAATGTCCTCCACCTCGAGAACTCGCAGCGAGGAGGACCGTGAGGACGTTCCCACGAGGGCCGAGAGTGAGGGTAGGAATCCTCCCGGAAACACCAGATCCTTAATGAAATCGTCGGTCCACTTGGCGCGTTCGTACGCGGCGTCGTCGATGGTGATGGCCTGAATGGCGACCAGTCCCTCCGGTCTGACGAGTCGATCTATCGTCGAAAAGTACGTCCCCAGTTGGCGCCAGCCGATCGCTTCGACCATCTCCACCGACACCACCTTGTCGTAGGTGCCCCCGAGGTCGCGGTAGTCGAGGTTCAACACGGTGACGCGACCGTCAAGGCCCCTCTCGCGCACTCGTTGACGGGCCACTTCGAACTGGGCGTCGGAGATCGTCACCGACGTCACCCGACACCCGTAGTTCTCCGCGAAGTGCACCGCGAGTCCGCCCCAACCCGTACCGATCTCGGCCACGTGGTCGTTTGGGCCCACACGAAGTTTTCGGGCCAGTCGGTCCAGTTTGGCCCTCGATGCGTCCGCCAAACTGACGTTCGAGTGCTCGAAGTACGCGCAGGAGTACATCATCGTCTCGTCCAGCATCAACGAGTAGAAGTCGTTGCCGAGGTCGTAGTGAGCCCGAATGAACTCGCGATCGAGGGGTTTCTCCCTCCGACGTCGCTCGGGCAGTCGATCGCGAATCGGCGCCACGACGCGGGCCACGGCGTCCAGGTACGAGAGTGGTTGATCGAGAGCTCGCACCAGCGTTCTCACCAGTGTGGTCACGTCGTCGCAGCGCCACCAGCCCGCGACGTAACTTCGACCGAAGCCCGCCGAACCGTCTCGCACCAGGGCGACGTAGGTCCGGGGGTCCTCCACCCACACCGTCACCCCGTCACCCACTCCGAAGTGGTGGCGTGATCCGTTCTCTACGATCTCGATGGCCCCGTGGGAGAGCCGGCGCAACAGTCGGTGCACGAGTGCTCGAGCCACCCGGACTCCTCGGGCGTAGGCGTCGGGTGGTAGCGCGCTCTGAGAGACGATGGAGGAGGTGTCAGACACGAGTCGCTCCTTCTCGACGGGGATGAGCGTAAAAGGGGGCTCGACGACGAGCCAGACGAGCGGCGTGGGCGTAGATGCGCGCGGTGACCGCGACGTTCTCCCACCCGCGCGCGAGAGCGGTGTACGCCATCGACCTGCGGGTCAACGGCTCGGCCACGAGCGACAGGGCGGCGTCGAAGACGCGTTCGTCAACCCGCCAGTTCACCAACGTGGCGCGACAGGTGTCCCCGGGCGTCGAGAAGTGAAACTCGTAACGCTGGTCCATCGACAAGAACGGGGAGACGTGAAACTCTTTGTTGAAGGTGGCCACGCCCGAGGGGGAACTCACCACGTAGAGGTGTCGCTCCAACCAGGGAGTGTTACGGACCTCCAAACCAACAGCCTCGAGCCTCTCGCCCGTTCGATCGAAGCAGTAGTAGAGGCTCAGGGGGTTGAAGTGAAAGCCCCACATTCGCCACTGCGCGAGCAGAGCGATGCGTCCGTCGTAGGGCCGGCCGAGGTGCTCGCTGACTCGAGCGCGCACGACCTCATCGAGGGGGCGCTCGGCGGGTCCGACGAAGTCTCGTCGCCGAAAAC
>JAKBAZ010000082.1 GCA_021826255.1 Actinomycetes bacterium | reverse complement strand
TGACGCCCCTCCGTGGTGAAGAAGCGGCGGATACCGATTCCGAGTCGCTGAGGTGCGATAGCCATGTCAATCTCCCAGTGTGTGGCGGATAGTCTCCTCCTGCGAGGACCGCTCCGCCCGGTTCCCACCGACCGTGTTGGCCACAACATGTAGTGGTTCCCACCACGGTCGTCGCAAGATGCTGTGTTATTACAGCATTGTAATTACTCCCGCGTCAACTCTTCTCGGGAAGAATTTTCTCTGCGGACACGAAACGGTCGCGCGGGAGCGACCCGCCACCCTAGTGCAGGTGGGAGAGCGCCCGGCGAAGGTTGCGAATCGCCTGGTGAGTGCGGAGTTCGTTCTCGATGAGGGCGAAACGAACGTGCCCGTCGCCCCCGTCACCGAAGCCGACGCCGGGGCTCGTCGCGACCTCGGCCTCCGTGATGAGGTGGGTCGCGAACTCCAGGGAGCCCATCGCGGCGTAGGGCTCAGGGATCGGGGCCCACACGAACATCGACCCCTTAGGGGCAACAACTGGCCAGCCGATCCGCGCCAGACCGTCGATCAGCGTGTCGCGACGGGAGTGGTAGATCGTCCGTAACTGGTCGGGGTAGTCCGACGCCTCGTTCATCGCCACGATGGCGGCGATCTGGACGGGCTGAAAGGTCCCGTAGTCGAGGTAACTCTTCAGCTTGGTGAGAGCCGCCACCACCTCGGCGTTACCCACCATGAACCCGACTCGCCAACCGGCCATCGAGAAGGACTTCGTCAAGGTGTAGAGCTCGACGCAACACTCTTTCGCGCGCGGCACCTGAAGAATCGACGGCGGTTGGTAACCGTCGAAACCGAGATCGGCGTAGGCGAAGTCGTGACAGACCACGATCTCGTGCTCGAGAGCGAAGGCGACCAGGCGCTCCATGAAGGCCAGGTCGACCACGGCGCTCGTGGGGTTATGGGGAAATGAGCAGATGATGACCCGCGGCTTCACCGTGGCGTCAGCCCAGGCCCGGGTCAACCCGTCAAAGAAACTCTCCCCCGGATCCACTTCGCTCGAGCCGGGATCCACCATCGGCACGGTGATGACCTGGGCGCCGGCGAACCCGGGACCCGCGAGGTGAATCGGGTAGGACGGGGAGGGAACGAGGGCGCTGTCGCCCGGTCCTAACAACACCCACATGAGGTGGGTGATGCCCTCTTTCGCCCCGATAGTCGTCACGACCTCGGTATCGGGATCGAGATCGACGTCGAAGAGCGTCTTGTAACGTCGCGCCATCGCCGCTCGAAGATTAGGCAGTCCCCGCGACGCCGAGTACCGGTGATTCTTGGGATTGTGCGCGGCTTCGGCCAACTTTTCGACCGCGAGGTCGGGGCTCGGCAGGTCCGGGTTACCGAAGCCGAAGTCCACGATGTCTCGACCCTGAGCTCGCGCCTGGGCCTTCAACCCGTTGATGTGAGCGAAGACGTAGGGGGGAAGCCCATTGATGCGACGAAACTCCATCACGGCACTCTAGTGAACTAGCGCCGAGCGGACCAGGCGGCGAGACGCTCGAGGGAAGTACGACTCGTCACCACGCACCAACTCACCCCGGCAGTGGCGAGGGCGTCGAGCCAGGGCTCGACGTCGTCGGGAGCCACGCCGGCCCAGGTGACCTCGCGGGTACTCGCCCAACGCTCCACCTCGCCGAGGGGTGACTGCCAGAGGTTGAGGGCGGCCCCCAGTTGGTCGGCGAGAGCGACGAGGGCCTCACTCTTTCCGCCGATCCAGACCGGTACGTCGAGGGAGCGAGCGATGGTCGCGAGCTCGTCACGGCGCTCCGACACACTCGTGGTGACGAGACCGAAGGCGGCCATCTCGAGACGAGCCTGCGCGTCACCCACCCCGAGGGCGCACCGGACTCGCCCGGGCGCGAGAGTCTCGAGTGCCCGCACCGACGCGCTGATGTGCTCGGGTGAACCGTGTCCCACTCGCGCCACGAGGGGTCCGAGAACGAGACGCTCCTCTCTCGCGGCCACGGCGGAGAGCAGGGGGAACGGACTGAGCGAGGGGCGCTCGGGCTCTCCGGGAGGAAAGAGGTGGTCGTAGGCGAACACTCCGTCGAGACCGAGGTCACTGACGCGTCCGGCCCTCTCGAGCACCGACGCCGCGTCGGCACGAAACGTGGGGAGGATGACGCCGATCTTCACCCGGCGCGCTCGAAGGCGACCTCCGCGGCCCCCAGGGCTCCGGCGCGCACCCCGAACGCGGACGGTACCAGAGTGAAGGGGGGTCGCATGGGGTAGCCCTCCACGAGGTCGGCGAGGTAGGTGGTCGCTGCGGGCACCATGACGTTCGCCGCCACCGAGAGCCCCCCACCGATGACGAAGTGGCCCGCGTCCATAATGGCCGCCAAGTTGGACAGCCCGAGGGCGAGCCACCAGGCGACCTCGTCGAGGAGGGCGAGAGCCTCGGGAAGTCCCTCGGCAGCCCCGGCCGTGACGTGCTCGGCCCGAACGAGCTCAGGGGCTCCGGCACGCACGGAGAGGGTCGGCAGGCGCCCCTCGGCCGCCGCCAGTGCGGCCAAGCGCCCTAGCCCACTACCAGAGGCGTAGCGCTCCCAGCAGCCGTAGCCCCCACAGTGGCAGGGCGCTCCGCGGGCCTCGACCACCATGTGGCCGATCTCTCCGGCAAAGCCACTCCGACCCCGAACGAGCTGGCCGTTCGCGACCAGTCCGCCCCCGATGCCGGTCCCGAGGGTCACCATGACGAAGTCGTCGATTCCCCGCGCCGCTCCCCAGGCGTACTCGGCGAGGGCGGCGCAGTTGCCGTCATTCTCCACGTGCACGGAGTGATTGGACAGCCGTTCGGCCAGGGCCCGGGGTAGGTCCGCTCCCGAGGCGCTCTGGAGATTCGGAGCGTACGCGAGACTGCCGTCTCGACGAACCAGTCCGGGCACTCCGATACCAATGGGCACGCTTGAAGAATCAAGACCGTGCCGGGAGGTCAACGAGCGCACCTGGTCCGCCAGAACCTCGGCCATCGCCTCACCAGCAGCGCGAGAGGGATCGTGAGGAGTGGGGCTCGTGATCTCGTCGATGATCTCACCACGCCGACTCATCAGCACCGCGAGGGACTTCGTCCCCCCGACGTCAACTCCCAGTGCGATGTCGGACGCCACGTGGCCCACCTCCTCGGCATCCAAATCTACTCAGCGCGCCGGGACCCTCCCGAGTCGTAGGGGGCGAGACCCTCGGCGAGACGTCGTGCGGCGTGGTCCCAGCCTCCGCTCGCCTCCACCCAACGACGAGCCGCTTCGCCCAGTTCTCGTCGTCGAGGTTCGTCGCGCCAAAGGTCGTCGAGAGCCCTCGCGAGGTCGGGGGCGCTACGCGGATTGTCGAGGACGAGCCCCGTGTGACCGTCGCGCACCGCCTCGTGGCTTCCGCCGGAGCGCCCGGCAATCTGGGGAACTGCGCACGACGCCGCTTCGAGAAAGACCATTCCGAAGCCCTCCTGCTCGAGGCCAGCCCAACGGCGACGACAGTCCATAACCATCACGTCGGCCGACGCTAACCACGCCGGTAACTCGTCGTCCGGGACCCGGCCGAGAAACTCCACGGGGGCCTCTCGGCGCGAGGCGAGGCGTTGGAGGCGCTGAAGGTCTCGTCCCGCACCCCCGATGTGCACCCGAAGTCCCGGCCGAGTTCGTGAGAGTTGGGCCGCCGCCTCAATAAGAGTGTCCATGCCCTTTCGCGGAACGAGCCGGGAGTAGGACACGACGAGAAACTCCCCCTCGCTCACTCCACGACGATGACGCTCGATGCGGCGGGCCTCGTCGTCCAACGGCACGAAGCGGCCCGCGTCGACCCCCGGGGCCACCTCCACGATGGGTGCAGTGCGCTCGGCGGCGTTGCGCCGGGCCTCGTTCGCGCAGTAGTGGCCGGCGGCGAGAATGACGCTCGCGTGAGAGAGCACGTAACGCAAACTCGACGCGACGACGGGCAGTCGGCCGGGAATCGTCACTTCCGCTCCGTGAAGCACCACTCCGTAGGGCCGGGAGAGTCGCGGGCCGAGTAACCCGAGGGGCCAGGCGGGGTCGAGCAGAACGAGTTCGGGTTGGTGTCGTTCGATCGCGGCCTCGATGGCCCGATAGGCCCCGAGGGTGGGTGCGAAGAGGGTCGAAGAGTCCACTCGCTCCACTCGAAGGTCGCTCTCGGCATCAAAAACCGACGCGTCAGGGTGGGACTGGGCCGTGAGAACGACAGCCCGACCGGGCTCTAGCCGCCGCCATAACTCGTGGAGGTACACCTGTATTCCCCCCGTCTTGGGAGGAAAGTCGTTAGTGATGAGGAGGTGGCGAGCCACCCGCCCACGCTACTGGGAGGCCGAAGGGACGCTCGGGCGATACTTCAACTGGGGCACGAGGCCCTCTCTCACGAGAACCTCGGCCGCAGCCGCGAGGGGCGTCGAGAGGGTCAGGTGTTCCGGGGCGTCCCCGATGACGAAGCTCACGAGACAGTCGGCGCACTCGGGCGTCGAGTGTCGAACGCAGTCCTCACAACTCACGTTGACGCTCAAGGGGTGCTGGATCGGGGTTCTCATATCCCCACTCTGACCCCGGGGTGTTACACGACGAGGGTGGAAATTTCGGAGAGAACCTGCTCGAGATCGAAGACGGCCCCTTCTGCGACCACCCAGCCGTCGGGACTCACGACCGCGTAGTGCGGAGCCCCGCGCAACCCGAGGTCGTCGACGAGGTCGGAAGCCACCCAAACCGGCTCGGAGTCGAAGTCGAGTGGCTCAGCAGAGAGAAGGAGTAGTCGAAAGGGCGCCACCTGGCGGGAGTCGGCGTGACGAACGGAGTCACAACCTCGACATTCGGCCTTCACGGACACCACGAGCCACCACGAGTCAATGGGCTCGAGGTTCCACTGCTCGTGTCGGGCCCGCCACGACGGCGGCGCGAGTCGACGCCGCGGAGTCTCGAAGGAGCGAAGGTTCACGCCACCGTTTCGATATTGCGCCCGTGTCCGCACCAGCGACACGTCACCGAGTCGACCGTTAAGTTCAGAACCTCGGGTTCCTCCACGCTCAACTCACCACCCATTGAGTAGTGGTGGAATGCCCTCGTCGTCGTGGTGGTCACCACGTCAAATCGAGTCAAGTTCCCACACGCGCTGCAACGGTACCGATCCACCGCCCCACGCTACCGGCTGGGAACCACGTGCCCGCCCTAGACGTTGCGCAAGCTCGTGGCGGCCATCGAAAAGTACTCCCGCATCTCCACGAAATCGTCCTCGGAGAGATCGCCTCGCGCCTCCTCGAGCGAGCCCATCATGGCGCTCAGCCAGGCGTCGCGGGCTCGCTTGGTGATGCGAAACGGAACGTGACGCATGCGCAGACGAGGGTGGCCCCGCTCTTCGAGATACGTCCCCGGACCACCCCAGTACTGGACGAGAAAGAGGGTGAGAACCCGCTTGGATTCACTGAGGTCCTCCGGGTACATCGGTCGGAGAATGTCGTCGCGTTCCACGCGCTCGTAAAAGCCCTCGACGAGACGTCGAAAGAAGTCCTCGCCACCGACGCGTTCGTAGACCGAGTCCTCGTTCACGGACTAGGAGCCTACGTCCATCCCAAACGAGGCGTCTCGGGCCGTTAGCCTCTAGCGGTGCCCTCACGCGTACCACGGTGGTTACCGATCTACCTCGGCGTCGGAGTTATTTGGGGCTGTTCCTTCTGGTTCATCAAGGAGGGCTTGGGGTTCCTCAGCGTCGGGGGCGTGGCTTTCTCACGCTCCTTCCTCGGAGCGCTGACCCTGCTCAGCCTCGCCGCCCTGACCAACAACCCCCTACCGCGTTCTCGCCGGGTGTGGGGACTCCTGGCGGTGAACGGACTGCTGATGAACGTGGTACCCGCTCTCCTCTTTCCCCTCGCCGAGACTCGAACGACGACCGTCTTGGCGGGACTCATCAACGCCCTCACACCCTTGTCCACCATCGCGTTTCTCACCCTCGTCTTTCGCGACGAACCCTTGCGGACCGATCAACGACGCGGACTCGCCCTCGGACTGGTCGGAGTCCTCGTCCTGCTCGGAGTGTGGCGCGGACTCGGACACAACCCGTGGTGGGCGGTGGGTGCGCTCTTGCTCGCCGTGACCTGCTACGGAGTG
>JAKBAZ010000081.1 GCA_021826255.1 Actinomycetes bacterium | reverse complement strand
TTCGGCCGTCTTTTGTACCTACGGAGTGAACCCCCGCGAGGTCCTCGGCGAGATGAGCCGCCGCTTAGAGGAGCTCGGTTCACCGGTCATCGCCCAGCGGGCCTTCGCCACGAGAGGCGCTCGACGCAGGACACTCGACGAGCGGGTCGAGGACTTCGCGACCTCACTCGGGAGCGTCATCACTACGGTGGTGCACGGAGCTCGCTAGGCGGCGACGCTCTTTCGCGCCTCCGGGCCGGGGCTGACGACGACCGGCGTGGCGAGCAGTCGTCGGGCGACGAGGTGACGAGTCGTCTGAGTCGCCACGAGCAGCCACGCCCCGAGCAGTCCGAGGTAACTGATCCCGGCCGCCACGTGGAAGGCGTAGAGGTGAGAGGCGAGCGCTAGTCGAGTCGTTCCGGTGACGAAGGTCCCCACGGGGAAGGTGAAGCTCCACCACGTGAGGTGAAAGGGCAACCGTCGTCGAGCGGTACGCAGAGTGAGCGCCAGAGCCAACGAGATCCACAGAACGGCGAATCCCCAGATGGGTACGCCCGCCGCCACTGAGAGAAAGGCGAAACCTCGAGCGAAGGGTGGGGCGACGGCGAGAGTCGCGTTGGCGCCAAGGAGGCCGAGGGCGGTGACCGATTGACCGAGGGGGCCGAGAACGATCCACAACGTGGGGACTCTGACGGTACCCGACGACCCGAAGTGAGCTAGTCGTGACCAGATCAACGTGATGACGATGAATGAGACAATGAGACTGAGTCCGAACATGGCGTAGCAGCTGTAGAAGAGAAGGGCTCGAGCACCGGGCGAGCCGAGGTGGGAGATGAGTAGAGCCCCGGTCGCCGCGGAGACCATCGGGGGAACGATCGGCATCAACCATCCGCCGAAGGCCGAATCCGCTCGAACCTCGAGTGAGGTGAAGAGGCGAAAGGGAACGGCGACGGCCGACACGAGACCCGTGAGGGTTCCGAGACTCCACAAGACCCAGTCGAGGGAGACAGCGAGCGACGTTCCGAGCACGCTCCGGCCCACGAGCAGAGCCCCGGCGCCCACGGTGAGAAAGGCCATCGGCGGGGCCCCGTAGAACTGGATGAGGGTGGGATCGAGGTGGTAGCGCCGCGCCGCGCGGGGTTGGGCGATCCAGTGCGCGACGAAGGCGACCGAGAGAACGAGGAGAAGCACGGTCGCGACTTCCCACACCCCGAGGGTGAACAGGTGCAGACCGGGCACGCGAAATGGAATCGTCGCACCCGCGGTCGCCACGATTCCCGTTCCCATGACCGAGGCGAACCAGTTAGGCCCGAGGTAGGGCGCCGTCTCGGCGGAGGGTGCCGGGTGAGCGGAGGAGGCGCTCGTGGGGGTGTAGAGAGTGGTCATGAGTCCAGTGTGCTGGTATCAGCAGGGCGTTGACTAGAGGCCACTTTCTTGGATGCTCATCACTAATAATTATGAGTAGTTCCCCCGAAGTCCCTTAATAAGGGGAGAGACAGCGAAGTAGTAGGCGTACGATGGTGAGGTGCTACCCCCGGCGCTTCCGGACCTCTTCTCCCTCGACGTGCTCTCGAGCGTCGCGGAGTTGGGCAGTCTCGGTCGGGCCGCGCGGCGTCACGGACTCTCCCAACCCGCGGTCAGCGCCCGGATGAAGGAACTCGAGTCGGGCCTCGGGGTCCGCCTCCTCGATCGAAGCCCCAGCGGCACTCGGGTGAGTGAGGAGGCCCGGGATGTTCTCAGAGCCGTCGAGCGAGTTCTCGTGGAGGTGGAGTCGCTTCGGCGCGAGGCGCAGTCCTTGCGCGACGCCTCGTCGGGCAGAGTGCGCGTCGCCGCCTCCTTGACGGTGGGCGAGTATCTCATTCCCCAGTGGTTGCGCGAGTTGGCGAGAGAGTCCTCCGAAGTCGCGCTCGGCCTCGACGTCGTTAACTCGTCTCGCGTGGTGGAACAGGTGGTGGCTCGTCGCGCGGACCTTGGATTCGTGGAGGGACCCTGGGAGGACCACCTCGACCTCGAGGAACGGGTCGTCGGGGAGGATCGACTCGTGATTGTGGTCCATCCGGCTCACCCCTGGGCGTCTCGTCGCCGCCCCTTACTCGTGAGTGATCTCGCGGGAGTTGATCTCGTCACGCGAGAACCTGGGTCGGGAACTCGCGAGGTTCTCGAGGCGGCCCTCAGCGAGGTGGGCGGAGTCCACACCCACGTGGAGTTGGGTTCCACCGGAGCCCTGCTCGGGGCGGCGCGTCGTGGGGCCGACCCCGTCGTGCTGAGTGAGATCGCCGCGAGAGAGGACCTCGAGTCCGGGCGCCTCGTGGAAGTGCCCACACACGATGTGAACCTCACCCGAGTCTTTCGAGCAATTTGGCGACGAGACGTCACTCCGACTCGCCTCGCGCGCCGGCTCCTCGACGTGGCGAGCGGCAACGTGTCGTGGGCGAGCGAGTAGCGTCCCTGTTCGTGAACGTCCTCGTCATTGGCGGCTCCTCCTTCGTCGGGCGGGCCGCCGTTCGCGCGCTCGTCGATCGCGGCCACGCGGTGACCACCTTTAATCGCGGTCGTACCCCGAGTGACACTCCCACCTCGGTCGTTCGTCTCTTCGGCGATCGCCGTGAGGACCTCTCGGCTCTCGCCGGACTCTCGTTTGACGCGACGGTGGACGCCATCGCCTACCAGCGTCGCGACGTCGAACTGCTCTTCGATGCCCTGGGTGATCGAGCCGGCTACTACCAACAGATCTCGACGGTGGCGGCGTACGAGCCACCCTCGTTCGAGGGGGCCAACGAGTCCGCTCCGCTTCTCCAACTCGGCGAGATCGACCCCAACGCCCCCGTGACCTCCGAGACCTACGGAGTCTTGAAGGCGGAGTGCGAGCGGACGGGTCGAGAACTCTTCGGGTTGTCCTCGGGCTATCTTCGCCCGACCTACATCATTGGTTCACACGACCACACGTTGCGTTTTCCCTATTGGGTCGCGCGACTGTCTCGCGGTGGCCGAGTGGCCTTCCCGGGACCTCGCCACCTGCCCTTTCAGTGGATTGACGCGCGAGATCTCGGCGAGTTCTCCGCCCGTCTCGTTGAGGGGCGGGTGTCGGGCGCGTTCAACGTTCTCGGACCCTCGCCGTCGGTGAGCTTCGGTGAGATGCTCGAGGTCGTGGCGTCGCGAGTGGCGCCACCGGGCACGACTCTGGTGGAGATTGACTCGGCGCGTCTGAGCGATCCCGAATGGCGACAGCGCTTTCCGCTTTGGTCCGGACCTCTCGCGGAGACGTTGATGACTCTCGACAACTCTGCGGCGTTGGCCCAGGGGCTTCTCCTTCGTCCACTCGAAGAGAGTGTGGACGATACCGCGGCGTGGTTCGCCGACACTGAGTGGCCCGAGCGTTGGCTGAGTGACGACGGGGGACTGCTCGACTGACCCTCAAGAGTCGTCGGACGAACCTGCTTCCGGGGGTGCCACCTCGCCGGCGAGGGTCCAGCCCACGAGGGCGTTGGCGTGACCGTGACCCATGGCGTGGACGGTCTTCACGTGCGTGACGAACTGCATGTGTCGAGTGACTCCGCAGGAGTGAATAATGTCGTGCCACTCGGCGATGGACCGGCCGTAGGTCTCTTCAATGACGGCAAGCACGACGTGGGGTCTCCAGGATTCAGGCTCTTCCTCTCAGCCACGCGTCACCTCTCTCGTGTTGGGTGAGGGGCCGAGGGGAAGTCGTGGGTCGCCTCGTGGGTACTACTTCGAGGGACGCAACCCAAGGTGCATCACGTGGGGAGTGACGGGGTTCGTAGAAGCCCTCACCGCCCGTGGGCGTACCCCTTTGGTCTCACGCGTGATACACTCATCGTATGACGTACGTCACGATTCGTGAGCTTCGCAATCATGGTGGGGACGTTGTCAATCGCGTGAGTCGGGGAGAGACCCTCGTCGTTACCCGAGACGGGATTCCGGTAGCCGAGTTGCGACCGTTAGCCCACCAGGGACTCAGCGCCGACACGCTTCTCACACGATGGCGGAACCTTCCCCGCGTTGACGGCGAGAGATTCCGGGCAGACATCGAGCGCGTCATGGACGCGACCCTGTGAGCGAGACTCGCGCCGCGGAGGGGTTACTCGACACCTCTACGGTGATTCTCTTGCCCCGGATCGACTCCGCTCAGTTCCTTCCTGACGTTCCCCTCATTTCGGCCATCACTCTCGCCGAACTGTCGGTGGGCCCGCTCGCCACAAGTGACGATGGGGAGCGAGCCGCTCGACTCGCGCACCTACAGCAAGCAGAGTCCGATTTTGTGGCGCTCCCCTTCGATGCGGCTGCGGCTCGGGCGTTCGGTCGAGTTGCGGCATCACTTCGACGGAGCGGAAGAAAACCCGCGGCGCGAGCGTACGACGCCCTCATCGCAGCGACTGCGCTCAGTCGCGACCTACCTCTCTATTCGTGCAACCCCAGGGACTTTGAGGGCATCGATGACCTGAAGATCCTTTCAGTGCCTCATCCAGATCACCACTGACTAGAGACGTCTGCGGAGCGCGAGGTGGGACTCGCCCTCCATCGAGATTCGTGGGGACCACCCTGTAGTCATCGGGGCAAGAGAAGGGCGGTCCTCACTCATGGCTGACGGTGTTGTGAACTCCCGACCACGGACATGGCTTCGTCTGGATGGCGGAGCTCTGCTGACCTCATCCATCGCTCTCTTCGATGTCACACTTCAGCAATGGTGGATATACCCCACCTCCTTTTTCGTGCCAGACATCTTCATGATTGGCTACCTTCGCAACAGCACAGTGGGCGTCTTCGTGTACAACGCGGGACACAGTTACTTCCTGCCGTCTCTCGTCGTTCTCGCCGGGTGGCACCACGCGTTGACCTCGGCCTGTGGGCTTATCTGGTTAGGTCACGTGGGGTTCGATCGCTTGATGGGATACGGACTGAAGTACGACAGCGGATTCACGAGCACTCACTTGGGGGCCCTCGCACAGGGCGCGCCTCAACACGAGTGACGTGGCGACGCGCTCCAGGGGTCTAACGGACCACTTCCGAATCTTTATCATTCGCGCAAGTCCGAATGTGGTGCTTTGATCCTAAAGTGCTGATGTGTCAAAGACGCGCACTACCCTCACCATTGACGAAAAGTTGCTGACTGCCGTCAAGGTGACAGCCACTCGGTCGGGCAAGGGTGACAGTCAAGTTATTGAAGAAGCGCTACGTCGAGACCTCGGCTTAGACCTCCTCAATCACATTTGGGAACGGGCGACGTTCACCGAAGCGGAAGCGGCAAGAGTGGCGCTCGAAGCGCAAGAGGCCACGCGGCACGCGCAGTCGTAACGAATGTGCACCGTTCTTGATGTGAACGTGCTGGTCTCCGCACGTCTGTCGGCGAAGGGCACTCCTGCGCAGCTTCTTCGATCGGGCGTCTTGGCTTATTCGAGCTCGTGGTGTGCGAAGAACCAGTGAGTGAGTTGGAAAGAACGTTGCGCTACTCGAAGATTGCGAGCGTCATTACGGCGACTGAATCTGCGGCGGTCATTTTGTTGCTTTGCCACTTCGCAACGTGGTTGAGTATTCAAGACGTTGAACCTGTTGTTCACTCGCGTGATGCCAACGACGACTATCTCATCGCGCTTGCTCAGGTCAGTCGATTGAACCTCGTGAGTGGCGATGACGATCTGTTGGCACTCGCGAATCACATTCCCGTGAGTACACCCGCTCGGTTTCTCGGACTACTACACATGGGATGAGCAATGGTGGGCGAGGCGGGACTTGAACCCGCACTCCCTTACGAGAACTAGCACCTGAAGCTAGCGCGTCTGCCATTTCGCCACTCGCCCGTGAGAGGAAAAGTCTAGCCCACGGGTATCCCTGAGACTCTAGGCACCGCAATTCTCTCCTCGTCCCCGGTACGATGGGGACGACATGGCTCTCAAGCGAGTGGAAAACCGTCTGGAGAGGATGTTCGAGAGGACCGTGTCACGGCCCTTTCGAAACGCCCTCCAGCCGATTGAGATCGCGGCGAAGATCGCTCGCGAGGTGGACCTCTCGCGTCGCCTCGCGCCCCAGGGAATGCTCTCGCCGAACGTCGTTCGGGTGTGGATAGGTCCCGACGACGCCGTTCGCTTCGAAGGGTTTCAGCAGGCCTTGGTGGAAGAACTCGAGGAGAGTGTTCGCCAGCACGCTATGGGAGAGGGCTACAGCTTCGTCGGGCCGGTGAAAATCGAGATGTTCATCGACGACGA
>JAKBAZ010000080.1 GCA_021826255.1 Actinomycetes bacterium | reverse complement strand
ACGACTCGCCCAGCAGGCGTTGAGTGGGCAACGCTCTCTGCGCCTTCGAACGGGCACTCCGCTCGCGACGTACGGGTGGCCCGGTTCAACCACCACCTTCGTGACGTCCGCCCCACTCAGCTTTACTTACTGGCCCCAGTGGTCGTCGAGTTGGCCGATCCTGGGCATCGCACTGGCCTCGCGCACCCGGGCGCTCAGCGCCCACAGCACCGTGGGTGAACTTCTCGCTCCCCTCACGCGAGAGCGCGTCGGGCTGCTCAGTACGTCGGCCGTGACTCCGCCCAGTTGGTGGCAACGCCTACGCTAGAAGCCGTGCTCGCCCGAGTCCCCGCCTCCAGCGCGAATCTCGGACCCGGCTTCGACGCTCTCGGTCTCGCCCTTGCGCGCTACGTCGAGGTGAGAGTGGAGCCGGCTGACGAGTTCACCATCACCTCGTCGGGAGAGGGCGCGGGTCGCTTCGACTCGGAGGATCACCTGGGGGCTCGCGTTGTTCACGAGTGTCTCGGACACTGGAACTTCTCGATCCACGTGCACTCGGACATTCCCGTCTCGCGGGGACTCGGCTCCTCGGCGGCACTCGCCGTGGCCGCCGCGGCGGCGGCCGGACACGGAAGTCCTCTCCTCGTCGGAACCCGAGTGGACGGGCACGCCGAGAATGCGGCGGCGTCGGTGATGGGAGGTCTCGTCGTCGCGCGCGGACACGACGTCGACGTCGTGGCGCGACCGCTCGCGCTCGATCCCGAGTGGCGAGTCGTCGTGGTCGTTCCCGACGAAGAACTCTCTACTGAGGCTGCGCGTCGAGTACTACCCCGAGAGGTGCCCTTCGCTGACGCGGTCAACAACCTCTCCGCACTTGGTCTGCTTCTCGCGGGACTGGCCGACCACCACCTCTGGCACCCCGACGCCGTGAGTGACGCTCTCCATCAGCCCTACCGGTCCGCGCTGCTGTCCTATTCGACGGAGTTGCTGCAGTGTCTGCGTGAGGCCGGGGCCGCCGGGTCGTGCTGGTCCGGGGCGGGTTCGACGATGCTGGCGTTCGTGCGCAGCGATTCGAGCCCGACCGTCGCGTCGGCCGCCAACGAGTTCCTGTCTCGTCGCGGAGTGGCCGGCCGGGTCTGGGAACTCGAGGTCGATCGGGCGGGACTCGTCGTCTCGTGACGAGCCGCGTCGCGGCAACCGGCGGAGCGGCACTCGTCGTGGCCGGAGCCATCTCCATCCAGACGTCGGCCGCCCTCGTCGTCCCCGTGTTCCGTCAACTCGGACCTTCGGCAACGAGCGCTTGGCGCTTCTGCCTGGGTGCCGTCATCTTGTTGTTGATAACGCGTCCTTCCCTGCGACGTTGGAGCCGAGCCCAGTGGAGTGGGGCGTTGCTCATGGGTCTCTCGACCGCCTTCATGAACCTGTGCTTCTATCAGGCCCTCGCGCGGATTCCCCTCGGTACGGCGGTCACCATTGAGTTTCTCGGGCCCCTGACGGTAGCGGTGCTGGGACGCCACTCGTGGCGTCACGCCCTGTGGGCCGTTCCTGGTGGTCTTGGAGTGGTGCTCTTGTCCCACCCCGGTGGGGGCGTTACCGTCGTGGGCGCCCTCTTCGCGCTGGGGTCCGGGGTCGGCTGGGCCGGTTACGTCTTCGCCTCCCACCGAGTGGGCGGGGAGACCCCGGGTTTCGCCGGACTCGCCGTCGCCAT
Organism: Actinomycetes bacterium; assembly: GCA_021826255.1. Classification (GTDB taxonomy): domain Bacteria; phylum Actinomycetota; class Acidimicrobiia; order Acidimicrobiales; family RAAP-2; genus RAAP-2. The sequence continues at coordinate 4,553 of JAKBAZ010000080.1, read as the reverse complement.
GAGCGTGGCGGCTCTCGTGAGTAGCCCCTTCGCACTCACTCGAGTCGGAGAGCTCGTCCACCACCCGAACCTCCTCGCCCGACTGTCACTGGTGGCGGCTCTCTCCATTGTCGCGGGCTTCGCCGCCGAAATGCAGGCCCTACGGCTGGTGAGTCCCTCCGTCGTCGGGGTGTTGTTGTCCTTCGATCCGGCGGTCGCCTTCGGCGTCGGACTCGTCGCTCTCCACGAGCACGTCACGGGGTGGGTGCTTACTGGTCTGGTGCTGGTCGTGAGCGCCGGCATCGGAGTGACTTGGACGAGTTCGTCGGTGGTCGCCCCACGCGAGGTCGGTTAACTCCTTGAGGTGCGGGGGTGGACCGTTAGGCTGACGTCATGCCCGAAAGTCGGACTTTTGAGATTCGCACCTTCGGGTGCCAGATGAACGAGCACGACTCGGAGCGACTCGCCGGACTCTTTGTCGCGCGCGGACTGCGGCCCGTCGGTGCGGGTGATGTCGCTGACGTCGTGGTGTTTAATACCTGCACGATTCGCGAGAACGCCGATCTCAAGCTCTACAGCGCCCTCGGACACCTGAAGGCCGAAAAGGCCCGTCGCCCAGACCTGCAGATCGCGGTCGGGGGATGCATGGCGCAAAAAGATCAGGACCGGATTCTCGAGCGGGCTCCCTGGGTGGACGTCGTCTTTGGCACTCACAACCTCGCTGAGGCCCCCCGCCTCCTCGAGCGCTCGCGCGAAGAGGGCCCCCTCGTCGATATCTGGCCGGCCCCCGATCCCGACGCAGCCAGGGACATGGCGCCCGCCCTCTACGCGGTGCGCGAGAGCGACTTCGCGGCCTGGATGACGATTCAGACTGGCTGTGATAACACCTGCGCGTACTGCATCGTGCCCTCGGTGCGAGGAGGGGAGATTTCGCGACCCCTCGATGACCTTGTGAACGAAGCGCGGTTGCTCGCCGCGCGCGGTGTCACGGAGATCACCGTCTTAGGGCAGAACGTGAACTCCTACGGACGGGATCTCACCGGTCGTTCCCCGCTCTTCGCCCAACTACTTCGCCGTTTAGGTGACGTCGACGGACTCGAGCGGGTGCGCTTCACGAGTCCCCACCCGAAGGACCTTCGCGAGGACACCATCGCGGCGATGGCCGAGACGCCCAACGTGTGCCCCCAGTTGCACTTACCCCTGCAGTCGGGGAGTGATCGGGTGCTCGCTGCCATGCGCCGGGGGTACACCGCGGAGCGGTACTTGGCTCGCCTGAGCGCGGCGCGCGCCGCCATCGATGATCTCCACGTCACCACCGACATCATCGTGGGATTTCCCGGCGAGACGGAAGACGACTTCCGGCGCACACTCGACGTCGTCGCTGAGGCCGAGTACGACTCGGCGTATCCCTTCCAGTTCAGTCCCCGAGAGGGCACCCGGGCTGCTCACTACGTGGAGGAGTTCGTACCGGCCGAGGTGGTGCGTGAACGATTCCTCCGCTTGAAGGACGTTCTCGACCGCAGTGCCCTTCGTCACCACGAAGCGCGCGAGGGTCGTCTCGAGGAGGTGTTGGTCGAGGGGCCGTCTCGGACGAACGACGCGGTCTTTAGCGGCCGTACCCGCCAGGGCAAGTTGGTTCACTTCGATCCGTCCCCGACCCTGAAGGCGGGTTCTCTCGTGGACGTCCGCATCACTCACGGCGCGCCCTACCACTTGCGCGGGACTCTCGAGAGCGTTCGTCGGGGTCCGCGACACAAGACTCGATTGACCGTTCTCGCCTCGTGAGGCTGCGCGCGGCGCTCGTCGGACCGACGGCGTCGGGAAAGTCACGACTCGCCCACCGACTCGCCCGTGAACTCGGCGACCTCGAGATTGTGAGTCTCGACTCGATGAGCGTGTATCGGGGGCTCGACACCGCGACGGCGAAACCGACCCACCAAGAACGCGAAGAGGTGACGTACCACCTCATTGACGTGGTGGGCCCGAGCGAGGAGTTCAGCGTCGCCGACGCCCTCGCGCACGTACGGGCCCTCTCGTTGCCACGCAAGTTGCTCGGCGTGGGAGGGACGGGGCTCTACGCGCGGGCCATCATCGACGACCTCGAGATTCCCGGGGTGCATCCCGAGATCCGACACGCTCTCGAACAGGAGTCGGATCTCGAGGCCCTGTATCGAGAGTTGGTACAGAGGGACCCTCTAGGCGCCTCGCGAATGGACCCCACCAACGGCCGACGAGTTCGACGCGCGCTCGAGGTGTGTCGGGCTACGGGTCGACCCTTTAGTTCGTTCGGACCGGGACTCGACTCGTATCCCGCCTCGAGTGTCGTCCAGGTAGGCCTCCAGGTGGACTTCGCGGACCTCGACTCTGCTATCGAGAAGAGGCTTCGCACCTGGGTGGAGACGGGACTACTCGATGAGGTGCGACGCCTCGACGCTGAGGGACTGTCCCGGGCGGCTCGTCAAGCCGTGGGCTATAAGGAGTTCTTTCCCGCGGTGCATGGCGACAAGACGGTCGGGGAGTGTCTCGAGGAGGCGATCGCCAACACCCGGCGACTCGCTCGCCGACAGTGGCGGTGGTTCCGTCGAGACCCCCGGGTGACGTGGTATCGAGACCTCAATGGGGCCTACGACCACCTCATGCGAGCCCTCGCCAGTGCCCCCGACGTGGGAGACTAGGGGAGTGGTCATGAGAACTCTCCAGAAGTGGCACGGGGCGGGAAACGACTTCCTGGTCGACGTGGTGGAACACGGCAACGAGGGGTTCTGGACCCCTGACCTCGCCCGAGCGGTTCTTGATCGCCAGCGGGGCGTGGGGGCCGACGGACTACTGATCGCGTCCGTAGGTTCGGGACGAGGCGTCGGAATGGTCCTCTACAACGCGGATGGGAGCCGCGCCGAAATGTCGGGAAACGGCATTCGCTGTCTCGTGGCTGCCGTGAAGCGGGCTACCGGTCATGACGAGGAGACAGTGCGGGTCACCACGGATGCGGGTGAGCGAGTCGTCCACCTCAGCATGAACGACGACGAGGGCTACGGCTCGGTGGAGATGGGCGGGCTCGACGTGCTCGCGCCCCTAGAGGGAACCCTCGGACACGTCCGAGTCGGCAATCCCCACGTGGTCGTCGAGACCCCCGAGACGGTGGAATTGGAGAGTCTCGCGACGACGGCCCGACAACTCTCCGAGTCGGTGGGCGGAGCCAACGTGGAGTTCATTCGTGTACGAGACGGCGGACTCGACCTCATCGTCTACGAACGAGGCGTGGGCTGGACCTTGGCCTGTGGCACCGGTTCTGTCGCGTCGGCGGCCGTCGCTCGCGAGCGGGGCTGGGTGGGTGACGACGTCGTCGTACGCAACCCCGGCGGAGACCTTCGAGTCAGTTTTCACGACGATGTCATCACTCTCTCGGGACCGGTGAGATTTGTTGCGAATCTGGAGTGGATGGCTCGGTGACCTATCTCCCCCAGACACTGATTGACCGGAGTTTCCGGGAGAAAATCGTCGTGGTGGGAGTGCTGCTTCCCGAGACCTCGAGCGAGGATCTCGACCGGCAGTTGGACGAGCTGGAACTCCTGATTGATACCGCGGGCGCCGACGTCGTGGCCCGAGTTATTCAGCGTCGTGAGAGTCCCGATCCGGCCACGTTTCTCGGGTCGGGCAAAGTCGACGAACTCGCCGAGTTGTGCCGAGCCCTCGACGCCGACACCGTGGTGTTCGAACAGGCCCTCAGTCCGGGTCAACAACGGAACTTAGAGAAGAAGCTTGGTCGCACCGCGATCGACCGTACGGCAGTGATTCTCGACATTTTCGCCCAAAACGCCCGCACTCCAGAGGGTAAAGCGCAGGTGGAACTGGCGTTGCTCGAGTATCGCCTGCCCCGTCTTCGTCGGGCCGGTGGCTCACTCTCCCAGCAGGCGGGAGGAATTGGAACCCGAGGACCCGGGGAGACCCAACTCGAGGTCGACCGGCGTCGCCTGGTGACGCGAATTCACCAGATCCGCCGGGAACTACAGCAGATTGATCGAACGAGGGATGTTCAGCGACAGGGTCGAGACCGTGGTCGGCACCGAGAGGTGACTCTCGTCGGCTACACCAACGCGGGCAAATCCTCCCTCCTGAACGCCCTCACTCAGGCCGACGTTCTGGCTGAAAATCGCTTATTCGCGACGCTCGATCCCCGCACTCGCCAGTTGGCCCTACCCGGGGGAGAGACCGTCCTCGTCACCGACACGGTGGGATTCATCTCGAATCTGCCTCACGAACTGGTCGAGGCGTTCATGAGCACCCTCAAGTCGGTGCGCCTCGCCGATCTTCTCGTGCACGTGGTGGACGCGTCGAGTCCCCACGCCGAACTCCAAATGTCGGCGGTGGCCGAAGTGCTGGGCGAGATCGACGCCCTCGGCGTTCCCCAGCTCGTGGTGTTCAACAAGGCCGACCTGGCACCCGACGTCGCGGCGGATCTCGTTCGACATCACGAGGGATCCCTCGCGGTGTCCGCTGTGACGAGAGAGAACCTCGACGAACTGGTCGATACCATGGCCTCGCGGTTGCGTCGTCGAGACCGGGTGGTGCGCCTG
>JAKBAZ010000079.1 GCA_021826255.1 Actinomycetes bacterium | reverse complement strand
GGTGAGACCCAGGACGTGAATCGTGGGGTGTACCCCGACCTCAATCGTCTTGACCGCGAACAGCATCTAGTCCAAACCCCTCTGATTCGCCACCACGCCGTAGACGTTGAGGACAAAAACCACGTAATAAATGATGAGCCCTGCCACAATACCTAAGCCGAGGGGCTTGCTCAGGAAAAGTGCCGCAAAGACCACGACGGTGACGATGGCGAGGCGTCCGAGGACTTTCGGACGAAGTTGACGGCGCAGGGCCTTCACATTGGGGTCACCCTCCCCGGCCGCGCGCACCTCCATGTGAGCGATCTGGCGGTCGGTTTGGCGCAGGTTGAGAATCGCGAGCACGACCCCGAGAGCTTCGCCCAGTCCCGCGAGGGGTGTAATCAGAACGGCCACGACGAATCCCGCCGTGCCGAGAACAAGGGCGGACCAGACGGTGCGACGCAGGAGGCGTGGCAGCGCAGTGGGAGCGAGGTCGTCGAGCATCTTTCCTATAGAAATCGCCGGATTTGCTGAACAATACTCACCACGGCGGCTACGAAGCCTAACACGAGACCGACGAGAAGTCCCGTGGGTGAAGAATGTTCGGTGGCGTCGAACCACGCGCCGAGACCGACCCCGGCCCCCACACTGATGGCGGCGGTCAGTCCCATCGCCGCGAACGCCGCGGGTGCCGAGAACGACTGACCACCACTGCCCGATTCACCGTCAGGATCAGGAGATTTGGCATCAGGGGGCTCCGGCGACGTCACCGCCGAGCCTCCTCCTCGTAGCGCTGAGCCTCCTGGCGCCGTGCCCGGCTCAAGAGGGGACTCGACCACGTGAACAGTCCGGCGATGAGTACTGCCACCACCAGGGGTAAAAAGACGTTGGTGCGAGGGTAGAAGAGGGGAAAGAGAACGAAGCCGCTCAGCAGGGCGCTCCAGAGCCACAAAATGACCACGGTGCGCCGGTGGCCGTGACCGAGGCGCATGAGTCGGTGGTGGATGTGATTCTTGTCCGGTGTGTGAAAACCCTGACCCGACATGGTGCGGCGCACGAACGCCCAGATGGCGTCGGTGAGTGGTACGCCGAGGATGAAGACGGGAATCAGTAAGGGGGCGAAGAAGAAGAAGGTCACTCCGCTGGCGGGAGGGGTTCGCCCCCCGATCACCATGGTGGAGGCGCTCATCATGAGACCGAGCATCAACGATCCCGCGTCGCCCATGAAGAGTTTCGCGGGGTGGACGTTGTCGCGTAGAAAACCCATGCAGATTCCGAAGGTCACCGCGGCGATGAGGGGGCCAACGTTCGACACGGGCAATAGACCCAGCTCCTCCAGTCGCAGTCCGTAGACGCAGAGGGTGCCCGACGCAATCGCGACAATCCCTCCGGCCAGTCCGTCCAACCCGTCAATCAAGTTGATGGCGTTCGACAACGCGAAGACCCACACGGCGGTGACGATGGGCAAGATGGAGGGGCCCAACACGATGAAACCCGCGAAGGGGAGCTTCAGTTGGTACATCGTGCAGCCCGAAAAGTAGAGAATCGAGGACGCGAGGACCTGCCCGGCGACTTTGGCGGGGGCGCTCATCTCACGAAAGTCGTCCACGACTCCCACGACGAACATCACCCCGGCGGCCAGGATGACTCCGAGAGTTTCGTGGGAGGAGTTGATAACGGCCCGGCTCACCGGAAGAACTTCCGCCGCGAGAATCGCCGCGCTCATACCGAGGAACATGGCCGCTCCCCCGCCGTAGGGGGTGACGACTTGGTGTACCTTGCGTTCGTCGGGCTGGGCCGAGTAATTAAGGGCGAGCGCGAACCGACGAGCGAGCGGATTGGCCACCAGGGTGACGAGACAGCCTACGAGGGCGATAATCCCGTACGTCCCGAGTGACTGCACCGGGAGTTACCTCGTAAAGGTCGCGTAGGGGTTGAATCGACCGCACAGTTCAGCGACCTCGGCGCGCACGGACGCGATCACGGCGTCGTCGTCGCGATGACGCAGGGTTCGGGCCATAAGTGCAGCCACCTGGGCGAACTCCTCGGGTCCCATTCCCGCCGTCGTCTGGGCCGCCGTTCCCACGCGCAGGCCCGACGTGATGAAGGGGCTACGGGGATCATCGGGGATCTGATTGCGATTCGTGGTCACACCGGCGCGATCGAGCACCTCTTGGGCGACCTTGCCGGTGAGTTCCTCGTCGAACGTGCGGAGGTCGAGGATGGCCATGTGATTGTCCGTTCCTCCCGAGACGCAGCGAAATCCCTGGTCACTGAGGGCCCCGGCGAAGGCTCGAGCGTTGGCGACCACGGCCTCGGTGTACTCGGCGAACGAGGGCTGGGCCGCTTCGCGAAACGCGACCGCCTTCGCCGCGATGGCGTGTTCTAGGGGGCCACCCTGTTGTCCCGGGAAGACCGACGAGTCGATGGCCTTGGCGTGCTCGGCCCGACAGAGGATCGCCCCCCCGCGAGGACCCCGCAACGTCTTGTGGGTCGTAAACGTCACGACGTCCGCGTAGGGCACCGGATTCGGGTGGGAGCCTCCGGCGATAAGACCAGCCACGTGGGCCGAATCGAACATCAAGTAGGCGCCGACCTCATCAGCAATCTCTCGGAAGGGGACGGGATCGATGCGCCGAGCGTAGGCCGTCGCTCCGGCCACAATGAGTTTCGGGCGGTGTTCGAGGGCGAGACGGCGAACGTTGTCGAAGTCGATCAACTCACCCGGATTCTCGGGATCGTCGTTTCGAGGGGTGACTCCGTAGGACACGAAGTTGAAGAACGTCGAGGTGATCGACGCGGGTGAACCGTGGGTCAAGTGACCGCCCTGGTCGAGTCGCATCGCGAGGATGGTGTCGCCCGGCTGGAGCAGGGCGAGGTAGACCGCGAGGTTGGCGTTCGCTCCCGAGTGGGGTTGAACGTTGGCGTGATCGGCTCCAAACAGTGCGCTCAGACGTCGCCGCGCGAGGTCTTCGACCTCGTCAACAATCTGGTTTCCCCCGTAGTACCGACGACCCGGGTAGCCCTCGGAGTACTTGTTGGTGAGAATGGAGCCCGTCGCGGCCATGACGGCGGGAGACGTGAAGTTCTCACTCGCGATGAGTTGCAGCGTCGTGGTCTGGCGCACCCACTCTTGGCGCAGCAGGTCCGCGACTTCGTCGTCGCGCGTCAAGTACTCATCAAACGGTGATGACGTCATGTGTCAGTCTCCCCTGGTCACGTTCTCGGTCTGGTCTAAAACGGCGATCTTGGCGATACGCCCCTCGTGGCGTCCACTCTGGGGCGTTGCGCTGAGCCACGCCGCGACGGCCTCCTCGGCAACGGAGACTCCGGTCACGCGTGAGCCCAGACACAGGACGTTGGCGTGGTTGTGTTCACGCGCGAGGTGCGCCGACGTGACGTCGTGAACAACGGCGGCGCGTACTCCGGCCACCTTGTTCGCGGCAATCGAGATACCGATTCCTGACCCACAGACCGCGACTCCCAAGTCGCACTCGCCACTGGCGACGGCTCTTCCCACCGCGGCTCCGAAGTCGGGGTAGTCCACCGACTCCGAGGCACTCGAGGTCCCGAGGTCCACCACGTCGTGTCCCCACGACGCCAACACTCGTCCCAAGTGATCCTTCAGCTCGAAGCCGGCGTGATCGGACCCGAGAGCGATTTTCACGTCGTTGAGCCTATCGGTCAGCGCTCGGCTCCGGTGGGGTACCAAGAATCTCGGTGATCGCCTCACTCGCCACACCCCCCCGGCGGCGAACCCACCACGACGATTCGCGAAGTTCCATCACCGTCGAGACCTCGCCCTGACAGTCGCCACCGTCCAGTACTCCCGCGAGAGGGGTCTCTGTAAAGATCCTCAGCACTTCGTCGGCGCTACGCCCGGGGTCCTGGCCGTGTCGATTCGCGCTGGTCACGGCGAGCGGACCCGTTCGTTGCAGTACCTCAAGCGTCAAAGGCGCGCCGGGTTGGCGCCACCCCACGCTGTCGAGGGCACCTATTCGACGAGCGAGTTCTGGGGGAACTGGCGTCGCGATCGTCAGCGCTCCGGGCCAGAAGTGGGTGGCGAGACGCCGAGCGGGGTCGGGCCAGGGAGCTCCCGTCGCCGTGATCTGATCGGTGCTCGCGACCAGTACGGGAAGCGCAACGTCACGAGGGCGACGTTTGAGTTCGAAGATCTCCTCGACGGCGTGGGGCAGATCCCAACGGGCCGCGAGCCCGTACACGGTGTCGGTGGGTAGCGCCACCACTCGACCCTCGTTGAGGGCCGCCACGCACTCATCGACGCTGAGTCGTCTACTCATCCCCACCTCCCACGGGCCAGGCGGGCCAGTCCGGCCACGTCTCGCCGATCGTCCACGTCGTGAAATCCGACCGCCGAAAGACGACCCACCACCGCCGGGGCCTGCTCGGAACCGTGTTCGAGGACGAGAGATCCTCCGGGTCGAAGCCACCGTGGCGCTCCGTCGATGATGGTGGCTAGGTCGTCAAATCCCGCGACACCGTCTCGATCGGCGGCGACGAGAGCGCCCGCCGGCTCGAAGGAGAGTTCCACCTGGGCCTGGGCCAGTTCGTCGACGCTCACGTACGGTGGATTCGACACGATCAGATCCACTCGTCCTTCGAGAGAAGTGTCCAGTTCGTCGTACCACTGTGATCGAACAAAGGAGACCGTGGAGAGTCCCCAGCGTCGGGCGTTTCGCCGGGCGACATCGAGCGCGTCCTCGGACTCGTCCACCGCAACTATTCGGGCGAGAACCCCTCGCTCTCCCAACTCCTTCGCCAGCGCGAGTCCAATCGCCCCACTGCCGCACCCGAGGTCGACGATGAGGGGGGTTCGAACGTCCGAGTGGGCGAGTTCCTCGAGGGCCAGGTCGACCAGTTCCTCAGTTTCGGGACGCGGAATCAGTACTCGAGCGTCCACCTCGAGGTCGAGAGAACGAAACGGCCAGTGACCCACGATGTACTGCAGAGGCTCGCCGTCCAGCCGACGCTGCGTCGCTCGCTCGAGGGCGAGGTCGGCGTCGGGTTCACTGCCCACGTAGAACTCCTCAATAAGCCAACGCGCCTCGTGGCGCGCTATCCCCCGAGCGATGACTCGATCGAGGGCCCGAGTTCTAGCGTCCGTCACTTTCGGCGAGTTGGCGGGCTCGGCGCTCAGCGAGGAGGGCGTCGACGAAGGGGTCAAGGTCCCCGGCCAGCACCTGATCGAGCGTGTACGTCGTCAAGTTGATTCGGTGATCCGTCACCCGATTCTCCTTGAAGTTGTACGTGCGAATCTTTTCGCTGCGCCCCCCGCTACCGAGTTGGCTGCGCTTCAAATCCCCAATCTCGGCGTTCTGGGCGTCCTGGGCGGCCTGGAGGAGCCGAGAGCGCAGCACCACCATGGCCTTCGCCCGGTTCTGTATTTGACTCCGGTCATCTTGCATGGAGACAACAATTCCGGTCGGAAGGTGGGTGATTCTCACCGCCGAGTCGGTGGTGTTCACGTGCTGACCACCCGCCCCCGACGAGCGGTAGACGTCGATTTTGAGGTCCCCGGGATCGATGTCCACGTCCACGTCTTCGGCTTCGGGGAGCACCGACACCGTCGCGGAGGAGGTGTGAACCCGGCCCTTCGCCTCCGTGACCGGCACCCGTTGAACCCGGTGAACGCCGGCTTCTAAGGCGAGACGGCTCCAGGCGTCCTCACCCTTGACGAGAAACGTGACTTCGTCGATGCCGCCCTGCTCCGTCTCGCGCTGCTCGACGACTTCGAGCTTCCAGCCCCGAAGTTGGCTGTAGCGCCGATACATCTCGGCGAGGTCCGCGGCGAAGAGATTGGCCTCCTCGCCACCCTCGGCGCCTCGAATCTCGAGCAGAACGTTTCTCCCCTCGTTAGGGTCGCGCGGAAGAAGAAGGGTCTCTAGCCGTTCTTCGAGTTCGGGCAGTCGCGCCTCGATGGCGTTAGCCTCCTCGCGCCACATTTCTCGCTCTTCCCCCGAGGACTCGGTGAGCATTTCCTTCGCGGTGTCGGCGTCGCGGCGGGCCGTCTTCAGTTCGTTCCACGCCCCCGTGATTTCGGACAATTGCTTGTGTCGACGCGAGAGGTCCCGAAGGCGCACAAGATCGTGAGCGATGTCGGGGGCGGCGAGAGCCGCTTCGACGTCGCGAAGCTCCTCTTCGAGCGAGGAGAGAGTGTCGTCGAGTGAACGCACGGCGGGGGCCCCGGCTTACGCCTTGGGGCCGCGCGCCTTGGTCGACTTCTGGGCGTAACGACGCTGGAAGCGCTCCACGCGGCCACCGGTGTCCACCAGCTTCTGCTTACCGGTGAAGAAGGGGTGGCACTCGTTGCAGAGTTCCACGCTGATCGAGGCCTTCGTAGAACGCGTCGTGAAGGTGTTACCACACGAGCACGTGACGGAGGCGTCGACGTAGTTCGGGTGAATGTCGGTCTTCATGAGGCTCCTTCGGTGCGGCCTTTTAGTCTAGCGGAACGTTAACTCGTCGGG
>JAKBAZ010000078.1 GCA_021826255.1 Actinomycetes bacterium | reverse complement strand
GACGATCTCATCGGGGCGGGAGTGCACTTCTGTGCGACCTGCGACGGGCCCTTTTACGAGGGCGCGGAGAATCTGGTGGTGGTGGGCGGAGGTAACAGCGCCCTCGAGGAGGGGCTCTTTCTCACCCAGTTCGCTCGACACATCACCATCGTTCAGGCCGCTCCCGAGCTCAGCGCCTCTCGCCTGCTCCAGGACCGGGTGAACTCTCACGCGTCCATCTCCGTCAAACTCTCCTCCCAGGTCTCCGCGTTCCACGCCGACGACGCCGGACGGCTCCACGCCGTCAGCATTTCGGGTCCCGCGGGCGACGAGCGCCTAGAAGCTGCAGGAGCGTTCGTCTTCGTGGGTCTCGAGCCGAACACCTCGCTCGTTCGAGATCTCGTCGACGTCGACGAACGGGGCTTCATCGTCACGAGGGACGGCCAGGCCACCTCTCTCGAGGGCGTCTTCGCCGCCGGAGACGTGCGTTCCGGGTCCACCAAGCAACTCGCCTCCGCGGTGGGTGAGGGAGCGGCCGTCGCGCTGCAGATTCGTCGGTACCTCGACGCGCTCGAGCGTTCCGGTGGGTGAGCCCATCGAGAACACCCCCGTCGCCCCGACCGGTCTACGTCTTGGCCCACCCGTACTCTTCGTTCACGACTCTGAGTCCTCGAGCTGTTTCGCGCGCGACGTCCTCGGGTTAGAGATTCGCCACCTCGACGAGGACGGCGCCGTACTCGGGGTGGGTGAGGACATCGTGCTCCTCGTCACCGTGGCGGCGGGCGAGCGACTCTTCGCCGGGTTGATCCCCTCGTCGGGCAACCCGGCTCATCCCCCCGTCGTCCTCAACCTCTTCGTCAGCGACGTTGACGCCGCTCTCGACCACGCCCGACGCCACGGTGCGGTCGTCCTCAGTGAGCCCACCGATCAGCCCTGGGGACGGCGCACGGCGCACGTTCTCGACCTCGACGGGTACGCCTGGGAGTTCAGTCGGTCACTCGAGCCCTAATGGTGAAGACCGTGGCCCACCACGGGACCTTCGCTCGACCAGGGAAAGTCAATCCAGCGCTCCGTCGTGCGCCAGGCGTAGTCCGGCGTAATGACCGAACGAGGCTTCTCGTAGAGGACCGCCGAACGAACCTCTAGGACCTCGCCCGCGACAAAGTCTCGCACCAGCTTGAGGGTCTCACCGGAGTCGGCCACGTCGTCGGCGATCAACACGTTGAGCCCGGAAAAATCCACCTTGTTCGGCACGGGGGGCAACACCACGGGGACGGCGAGTCGTTCGTCTACTCCGGTGTAGAACTCCACCGAGATCATGAAGGCGTTCTTCACGTCAAGCGCGTAGCCGAGGGCGGCCCCGAGGAAGAATCCGCCTCGAGCGATGGACAAGATGACGTCGGGTCGAAAGTTGTCGTCGGCAATCCGGAGAGCCAGCTCCCGCGTTGCTCGTCCGAAGGTGTCGTAGGTGAGGACTTCGCGCTCCATCTTGGCGACGAGTGTAGGGGAGGATGCGCCCCTCCGTCGTGAGACCCGCCTAGGGAGTGCGAACCACCACGCTGGGCGAGGTCACCGACGAGGTGCCGGCCGTGGCCACCGCGCGAAACGTGAGGTAAGAGTGGGCGATGACTCCCGTGAGGTGAGCCGTAAAGACGCCGCCGACGCTCTCGGTCATGACGGTGCTGGTGTGATCGGCGGGGGTTCCCCATTCGAGCACTACGCGACCGACTCGCTGCGTCGAGACCCTCGCGAGGATGGTGTCCCCCTTGACGCCCGGCAGGGCGATCACGTTGGGCGAGCCAACGTAGCCCCCAGTATTAGAACTACGAAAGTCTCCGACGAGCGCCGGGCCGGCGTGGCGACTGGTCCCCACGACCACGAGTCGGTGAGTCCCGTTCGCCAGAGCAACGGTGTCGAGGCGCACCGCACTCAGCACTTCAGCCCCCGTTAACGAGACGCACCTGGACGCGGAGACCGTGCGACTCCCCCCGTGCGCCCCCCGAGTTGGACCAACAATGAACCAGGCGGCGGTGGTCGAGCGCTGATCAATAGTGAGACACCAGCGACCGAGGGACGTGAGGGTGTCGTTCTTCAGTGCAATGGTGACGTTGCCGTGCAGGACGCCGCGGAGTGATCCGAGCGCCAACGTGTTCGCCGACGCCACGGAGCCCACCACGAGAGCCCCCGACAGCGCGACCAGACCAGTGAGAATCTTCTTCATACGCCCTCGCTTGTGAGAAGTGACGTGTCGTGATTGTCGTCAACCCACTCAGTCTTACCGGAGTTCTCTGCTAGAACTGGGCATGGACCTCTACGCGCTCACGGCCGTCGAACGGCGTCGGCTCGTCGACGCTCTCGAGGACGTGAGTGCCTCGGAGTGGCTCGGCCCCTCACTGTGTTCGCAGTGGTCTCGTCACCAGGTCCTCGCCCACCTCACGAGCCTGTGGGAGGTCACGCCCGCACGACTCCTTCTCGCCCTGGTTCAGCGGGGCTCACTCGACCGAGCCCTGGACGACGTCACTCAACATCTCGCCCGACGCCTGTCGCCGACCGAGTGCCTCGACTCGCTGCGCACCCACGCCTCCAGTCGGCGCAGTCCCCCATTTCTCGGACCCGGGGCTCCCCTCACCGACATCATCGTTCACGGGGCCGACATTCTCTGGCCCCTGGGCCGAGACTGGCAACCCGCAGTGCCCGCCCTCTCCGAGTCCTTGACCTGGATTGTGACACGCTCACCGAGGGGATTTCTGCCGCAGGGGCGCCTTAAGGGGATCAGAGTGCTCGCCACTGACCTCGGACTCGCCCTCGGCCCACCCGAGGGTGAGGAGATTCGTGGAGACGCCCTCAGTCTTCTCACCCTCATCATGGGACGCACTGAGCGCGCCGACCGAGTCTCTGGTCCCGGGCGGCGCCGATTGCTCAATTCCTCGCCCGACTAACCACGCTCCACGGGCCTGGTCGCTCGGATGATCTCCACCACTCCGGCCCGTCGTCGCTCGTGAGCGTTGAGGTGAAATCCCGCGTTCGTCACCGGTGAGAGGTGGTCCCGACGTAGGTGTTCGCCCCAGCGAGGGGCGCTCCAGTGATCGAGGGCGGCGAGCACTCGATCGACGACGACCACGGTGGATCCGGTGTGCTCGAGCAGTACGAGGGTTCCCCCGGGGCGAAGTAGTCGATACGCCTCCCGCATCACCGCGTCCGGGGATTCGACGTTGCACATGGTGTAGGTCGAGACGGCGACGTCAAAAGACGACGGCGCGAGACCCGTCGCCTCCGCCGGGGCCTGAAGGAAAGTGATTGAACTCTCTCGTCCGAGGTGTCGCGCGCGGCGCCGGGCGCGCTCGAGCATCCCGGCGGAGATATCCACTCCAGTGACGGTGGTCTCTCGGTGGTAGTGAGGCAGATTGAGTCCGGTACCCACCCCGAACTCGACAATCGCTCCCCGCAGGGGCTCGATGAGCTCACGGCGTTGACCGGCGAAGATCGTCGCCTCGGCGAGCGCCATCACCCCGTCGTAGACGGGGGCGACGCGGTCAAAGAGCGAGGACGCTGGAGACCCGCTCACGTCCTACCCGTTAACTCGCCGCCGAGAGCGTGATGAAGTCTCGAGCGTAAGCGATCTGGAAAAAACGATCGGGGGTTTGTTGCATGGTGGGGGTGAGGTCGCGCCCGTTAGACGGCACCGCGTAGCCCGTCGGCGAGGCCGGCGTGTAGTAGGCGAAGATCGGCCAGAGCGGATTCATGTCGAGAACCATCGCTCGCAGCGCGCCCGCGCACACCAATATTCTCGCCAAATCCACGATGTTCATCTCCCCTTCAACGTAGACGAGGGCGCCAGTTCTCGTGATTCCGAGCGCGGAACGCGGAGTGTCGATCTGGTTGTTGAGCGAGAACCCCCACCGGGCGACGTCGGTGCGTTGCAGCCCCGCAACGGGGGCGCCGTGATCGACTAGCAGGGTCAGATTCTGGCGCACCGCGGCGACCTGCGATGACATCGTCACGTCACGGCCCCACTGCCCGACCGTCATCGTGCCGTTCTTAAAGATCACGAGAGACGCCGCGCCGTTGACGAGGGGGGCGACGAGGTGGCCTTCGGAGAGGTACCCCCCGTGAGAGTCCTTCATCAAGAATCCCCCGCTAAAGGCCGCGACGAGGCTCGCCGAGGCCGCCCGGGAGACAGGGGCTGTCCGCGTCCAGAAGAGACCCCCGGGACTGAGCGAGCCGGAGTAGAGAGTGCCTCTCAGGAGGCGAGTGTCGATCCACGCCACTCCGGCGACGGTCGTGGGGTTGTCGAGGGGCCGAATCAGGGTGACGTAGAGCGCGGGGTGACCCTGAACGGGGCGACCCACCGGAGTGTAGATCCCCTCACCCTTCGTGGCGGGCAGGACGAAGGGTTTCAGGTTCGTCGGGGCGGGTAGCGGGACCAGGCGGGGCGGACTCGCGGACGCTACGGTGCTCGACGCCAGGAGCGAGGCACACGCGGCACCGACGAGGGCTACTCGTCTCAGGCGGGGGGACACAGGGGACTCCTTAACTCGACAACCGGGAATGTTTACTGAGAGTTACTAAGTGGGACCTAAGAGTCGCGGTGGCGTTGCCTAAGTGTTTACCTGTCGGTCGAACTGGCGTAAGGTCGCCGGCCTACCCTCGGGTTGTGAACGTCCTCTTCGTAACGCTCGATCAGTTCCGCGCCGACTCCTACGGGGCCGCGGGTCATCCCCTGGTGAACACCCCCACGCTCGATCGCATAGCGCGAGAGGGAGTACGACTTGCCCGGCACTACTCCCAGGCGGCACCTTGTGCCCCCGGTCGCGCCGCCCTCTATACCGGCACCTACCAAATGAACAATCGAGTGGTGTACAACGGGTCGCCCCTCGAGGACCGATTCGACAACCTGGCCCGCCTCTGTCGACGGGCCGGCTACGACCCGACGCTCTTTGGCTACACCGACCAGGGTCTCGATCCTCTCCAGGCCGAGGGCCCGGACGATCCGCGTCTCGACGACTACGACGGCATCCTGCCCGGCTTCTCGGTGGGTCTCTATCTCCCCGAAAGCCAAGCACCCTGGGTCGAGTGGTTGCGGGACCAGGGCTTCGACGTCCCCTACGGCTGGGCTTCGGCCCTGAGAGAAGAGTCCTCGAGACCGGCCGAGTACTCCCTCAGCGGCTTTCTCACCACCCACTTCCTCGCCTGGCTCGAGCGTCAAGACTCCGGATGGTGTGCCCACTTGAGTTACCTGCGACCTCACCCCCCCTACGCGGCGGCGGGTGAGTACTCGACTCGAATCGATCCGGCCGACGTGAGTTTGCCCCTCGCCCCGAGTGACCAGCGCCACCCCCTCCACGAGATGGCCCTCGCCTCGGACTACGCCCGCGCGCCCCAGGCCGAGGAGGAGATTCGTCACCTGCGCGCCCAGTACTACGGAATGATTGACGAGATCGACGTTCAACTCTCCCGCGTCGTTCGCGCCATCGAGAGTCGCGGCGAGTGGGACGACACCCTCGTCGTCGTGACGGCCGATCACGCCGATCAGTTGGGCGACCACGGGCTCATCGAGAAGTTGGGCTACTTTCCCCAGAGCTACCACATCCTCGGACTCTGGCGCGATCCGCGTCGCGCCGACGCGGGTCGGGTACTCACTCAACCCACCGAGAACGTCGATCTCCTACCTTCTCTCGCCGTGGCACTGGGCCTCGAGCCACCACGTCAAGCCGACGGCCGAGTCCTGCAGACGATCCTGGATGATCCCGACGCTGAGTGGCGCAGTCACGTCCACTACGAGTGGGATTTTCGATTCCTCTTCATCAACGAGTCCACCCCCCAGTGGCCCTTCGACCGGAGCCTGTCCTCGAGGAATCTCGCGGTCTCGCTCGGCGACGAGACGGCCTACGTGCACTTCGGAGACGGGGAGTACCTGGCGTTCGACCTCGCGGCCGACCCCACCTGGCGCACCCCGCTACACGACACCGATCGACTGATGGAAGCCCAGCGCGAGATGCTCACCTGGCGCCAGTCCCACACCACTCGCCTCTACACCGACATGCTGCTTCGCCCGGAACGACCGGGCCACTGGCCGACGCTCGTGAGGCCCGCGTGATCGGCCTCGACGATCTCAGAGATCTCCTCCTCACCCGGGGTTCGGCCCACTACGGGGAGGCGGTGACCTTACTCGATCACTCCCTGCAGGCGGCGACCCTCGCCGAACGCCTAGGGGCTGACGATTCGTTGATCGTCGCCGCTCTCTTTCACGACATTGGACACGCCCTCGACGACGAAGAGCGTGACCTCGGGGTCGAGATTGGCCCACGGGGTCACGAGCGCACCGGGGAGGGACTACTCGCCAACGTCTTTGGACCGGACGTCACCCGACCGGTGGCCCTCCACGTCCTCGCCAAGCGGTACCTCTGTGCGAGGGAACCCGGCTACCTCGAACGCCTCTCCGACGAGTCTCGCCGGTCCCTTGACGATCAGGGTGGACCCCTAAGTAACGAGATCGG
>JAKBAZ010000077.1 GCA_021826255.1 Actinomycetes bacterium | reverse complement strand
CGCTCACCACTACGCCCACGCCCTTCACTCTCCCTACTGGTGGTTGAAGTGCGCGGTCGGAGTGAACCGCGAGGACCACCCTCTCGTTCGGGCCTACCATCGACTCCTGGTCTGGGATATCACCGCTCGACCCCGCGTCACCAGAGTTCTTGAGGCCCTCTTGAATCCGATCCTCGGCAAGTCCTTCGTGCTCTACGCCGAGCGACCCCAAGAGCCCTGACGTGGGAACGTTGAGCGCCTCCGAGCGCGACGCCACTCGTCGATTTCTCCGAGCCCAGCAGGAGGACTCGGGATTTATACCCTGGAGTCGGGGTGGACACGGTGACCCGTGGAATCACGTCGAGGCGGCGATGGCCCTCGGGGTTCTCGGGGATCTCGAGGCCTCCGAACGCGCCTACGACTGGTTGGCGACTCACCAACTCGGTGAGGGCGCGTGGTTTAACTACTACCGAGCCGGGACGGTCGACAATCCCCGCCTCGACAGCAACGTCAGCGCCTACGTCGCGGTGGGAGTCCACCACTTCGCCGAGCTCGTGGACGACGTCGCGACGTGGCGACGGTGGTGGCCGATGGTGGAGCGGGCGCTCAACTTCGCCGTCTCTCTTCAACGCCGAGACGGCACCGTCGCCTGGGCCCGCGACGCGTCGGGGCGACTCGAACGAGACGCCCTCGTGACGGGTTGTTCGTCTCTCCTCCACTCACTCGAGTGCGGAGTCGCCCTCGGTCGACAGCTCGACGCGTCGACCACTCACTGGAGCGAGGCCCTGGTTCGACTTCGCCGCGCCCTCGAGCGCTCGGAACTCTTCGCGGACAAGAGTCAGTTCGCGATGGACTGGTACTACCCGGCTCTCTCGGGAGCCCTCGCCCCAGCGGCCGCCGAGGCGCGTTTGCGCCTCGGAGAAGGAACCTTCGTGAGAGAGGGAGAGGGAGTGAGGTGCGTCTCGACGAGCGAGTGGGTGACCGCGGCCGAGACGGCCGAGTGCGCCCTCGCCTGGGCCCTCGTGGGTCACCGTGATCGCGCTCGTGATCTCCTCGAGTGCACTCGACGTCATCGCCTTGCGGACGGTTCCTACCTGACCGGACTGGTCGAACCCGGGGGGGTGAGTTTTCCAGCAGGGGAACGCACGACCTACAGCGCGGCCGCCGTCGTGCTCGCCGACGACGCCCTTTACGAGACCTCGAGCGTTCGTCGGAGCTTTCGACCCGGGCTAGGTGAGTCGCTCGAGGACGCGTAAGCTGCCGCAGCGCGAGACGTCTTCGAACCCCTCACTGAGGGCGGCGCAGTAGATCTCGTAGGGCGGTCGACCCCCCTCCGCGGGGTCGTGGAAGACGTCGTGAATCGCGAGAACTCCGCCCACCTTGACTCGGGGTGCCCAGGTGCGATAGTCCGTCCAGGCCGGTTCCTCTCCGTGACCTCCGTCGATGAACACCAGGTCGAAGGAGGTGCTGAGTCGTGAACCCACGAGTCCGGACTCCCCGACGATTCCTACGACGACCGCCTCTAAGTCGGCTAACGCGATTGTGCGCTGCCAGTGGGGGAGCGTGTTGAGTCGTCCGTCCGCCGGGTCCACGAGGGAGGCGTCGAAGTACTCCCAGCCCGCCTGATTCTCCTCGCTCCCGCGGTGGTGGTCGAGAGAGAACAGCACCCCACCCACCTCAGCCGCGCCGGTCCCCAAGAAGACGCTCGAACGTCCGCACCACGCCCCGACCTCGAGGAGGGTGGCCCCCTCGGGTCGTGAACGGGCTAGCTCGTAGAGGGCGAGACCCTCGTCGGGGGGCATGAAGCCCGGCGTGAGGAGAGCCAGCGCCAAGCGCTCGTCGCTCGTCACTGGATGATGGCTCGCGCCAGAGTGTAGAGACCCAGGAGGGCGAAGACGAGGCCCCCGGCGAAGCGGATCTTCGACAGGGCGATACGTCGGCTCAACGCTCCACCGAAGTAGGCCCCGAGAAAGGCCACGGCGACGAGGGCGCTCGAACAGGCGAGGAAAACTCCGAGGGGGTTGCTCAAGCGAGCCGAGAACGACGCCGCCTGAATCTGAGTGAGGTCCCCGAACTCACCCACGAAGATCACCCCCGCGGCGGTGAGGGCCTCGCGAGTGAAACTCTGGGGTCGCTCGCGCTCTCCTTCTCGTTGCCCCTCCTCTTCCTCTTCTTCTTCACCGACGAAGAACAAGTAGAGAGCCCCACCGAGAAAGAGCGCGCCCACCACAATCTCGCGAATCTTTGAGGGAATGAGAGTGAGAAGTCCCCCGGCGAGAACGGCGAGTCCCATCTGGACGATGAATCCGACGCTCGCCCCGATCGCCACGGCGGCGGGGCGAGCGCGCGAACTCATCACGATGGTGGCAATCATGGTCTTGTCGGGCAACTCCAGGAAGAAGATCAAGAAGAAGACGCCGACGAGTTGTCCCATGGTCGCGAGGAGCTAGAAGTGTCGGCGCACGGCCTCGGCGAAGCGAAGTCCCACTCTCATCCGCTCAATCTGCTGCTCGACGCCGCGCTGGTCGCCGGCGAGAGGGTGGCTGAGGTGGAACGCCGCGACCTCTTCGGCGAAGGGGGCGTCCGAGATGAAGGTGTTCACCCCGAGGGCCAAGCGGACTTGGGTCGAGGGCGGGAACTTCTCGAGGGCTTCCTCCCAGCGAGTGGTGACGTAGCGCCACACGGCGGGACCGGTGTGCGCGTTCATCGTCATGAGGCCGAGCACAATGGGACCGTCCTGATTGCGGAACTCGTCGAAGCACCGGCGGGCGGCGTCGAGAGCGGTGGCCTCGTCGTTGAACTCCCCGAGTGAGTAGAGGTAACGAACCTCCTCTTGGGGGGTCGTCGCGTCGGCGTAGCGCTGAAGGAACGTGGCGTAGTCGCCGGGGCGGTCCTGTCGGGCCACGATGCGCAACACCGCGCGAGCGGTGTCGCCGTGAAGGTCGTTGGCTTCGAAACGCCGGACGGCCTCCAGGCGTACGTCCTCACGCCCCACCAGAGTGCCGAGCACGGAGAGAGCGCTCGCGCGTACCTGGGGCGCCAGTTCACTCTCGCCCTCGAGCGGATCGAACCCGTAGCGGTCGAACAAGGGGGCAAAGACGGACTCCGCCTGTTCGACGAGGGCCGGCAGCTGGGCTGACGAGAGGGCGCGCGAGGCCATGTCGAACGCCATCGCGGTGACGGCCCAGAGATTCGGCTCCTCTCTCACCCCCAGGCCCTCGACGAGGCGTACGAAGTCGGGCCACTCGGTCTGGCCCGCGAGCGTCGCGGCCCAGGTGTCAGCGACCAGAGTGGCGCGCTCGAGTTCGTCGAGGTCGTCGAGTCGCGCCGAGATCGCGGCGAGTTCGGACGATCCGTAGCGGGTGCGATAGACCCCTGATCCACCGGCGTTCACGACGACGGGCGGAGTCTCTTCAAGGGTCAGGGGCTCGGCGGTGAGCAGGTGCCGAGTCGTCGCCTGGTCTCCGAGCGTGCGGGTCATCACGGGAACGAGCCAGGTCGAGCCAATTGCCGACTCGCCCGTCGCGGGGCCGTAGGCGAAGGGCTGCTGGGTGAGAGCACCGTCTGAGAGGGAGACGAGAGGGTGGCCTCCCTGGAGAATCCAGGAGTTCATCATCTCGCGCACCGGTTCACCCGACACCTCCTCCAAGGCGTCCCAGAGGTCGGTCGTGACCGTATTGGCGTAACTGTGACGGCGCAGGTAGACCCGGATTCCGTCGCGAAAGACCTCCGGTGAGAGGTACTGCTCGAGCATACGCAGCACCGAGCCACCCTTCTCGTAGGTGAGCAGGTCGAACATCCCCCGCGTATCGTCCGGGGAGATCACCTCGTACTCGATGGGTCGAGTGGAGTGGAGTCCGTCAATCTGCAGCGCGGCGTCGCGGTCCACCCCGAATCCCAACCACATCTTCCACGAGGGACGGAAGTGGTCGGTGCAGAGCACCTCCATGAAGGTGGCGAAGGCCTCGTTTAACCAGATACCCTCCCACCACTCCATGGTGACGAGGTCGCCGAACCACATGTGGGCGATCTCGTGTCCGACCACCTCGGCGACTCGCTTCACTTCAACCTGGGAGGCGCTGGCCGGATCTACGAGGAGGGCGGTCTCGCGATAAGTGACGCAACCGAGGTTCTCCATGGCCCCAAAGGCGAAGTCGGGGATGGCCACCATGTCGAGCTTGTCACCGGGGTAGGGAATGGCGAAGTAGTCGGAGAAGAATCGCAGGGCGTGGGCCCCCGACTCCAATGCCAGCTCCGTCAGATGGCCCTTGCCCCTGGGGTAGATGACGCGAAGGGGCACTCCGTCGACATCGAGGGCGGGAGTCTCCTCGAAGGCGCCCACGACAAAGGCGACGAGGTAGGTCGACATCACCATCGTCGGCGCGAAGTCGACCGTCCGCCAGCCGTTTCCGAGATCATGGGAGGCGACCTCGGGGGAGTTGGAGTAGGCGGCCACGTCGCTGGGCACGGTTAGGTGAACTTCGAAGGTCGCTTTAAAGGAGGGTTCGTCGAAGCAGGGGAACGCTCGACGGGCGTCGGAGTGCTCGAACTGCGTCGTGGCAATGGTGTGCGTGACACCCTCGGGATCGGTGTAACTCGAACGGTAGAAACCGACGAGGAGGTCGTTTAACACTCCAGTGAACTCAATGTCGAGAGTGGCGGGTCCCGTCTCTACGACACCCTCGAGGGTGAGAGCGACGGTCTGGTAGGTCTCGTCGTAGTGGAAGTCGCTCACCGCGAGAGTCGTGTCGGCGCGTTGCACTCGGGCACTCGTGAGGTCGAGGTCGAGGGCGTGAAGGACGATGTCACTCGTCGCCTCGTTAACGTCGACGTCGATTTCGACACGACCCGAGAACGTGAAGGCCTCGAGGTCGGGGGTCAGGTGAATGCGGTAGGCCCGGGGTACGACGGTGCGAGCCAGGCGGTAGGGATTAGGTGTCGTAGTCACAAGTCTCAACCCTATTGCGAATTCTTCTAGGCTCGTCGGGTGACGATTCAGCCCACCCCCATTACTCTGCGTCGGGTCGGAGATCGGCCGCGCCTCGCGGTAACGGGTATTGGAAACGCCCTCCTCGATATCATCACGCGAGACTCCGAGGAAGTCTTTCGCCAGCTGGGTCTCGAGAAGGGCGCGATGCACCTCATCGGGGTCGAGGATCTCGAGCGCTTCTACAACGCCATGGGACCCACGGTGCAGATGTCGGGCGGCTCGGTGGCGAACTCCATTGCCGGAGTGGCCGCCCTGGGTGGGACGTGCGGCTACATCGGCAAAGTTGCCGACGACGAGTTCGGGGAACGTTTCGCTCACGATCTGAAGAGCTTGGGCGTGGAACTCGATTTAGCGATTGCCGAGACTGGCGAGGGTCCGACCGGCCGGTGCCACGTGTTCATCTCGGACGACGCCCAACGAACGATGGCGACGTTCCTTGGTGCGTCGAACCAGTTACGAGTGGCTGATATTCGTGCCGACCTCATCGCTCGCTCCGAAATCACCTACATCGAGGGGTACTTGTTCGACCTGCCCCCGGCCAAGGAAGCGGTGTCTCGGGTGGCCCAGTTCGCGCACGACCACGACTCCGTGGTCGCCCTGTCCCTGTCGGACATGTTCTGCGTGAGTCGCCACCGAGAGGACTTCTTGAGGCTCGTGAGCGAGGACGTTGACGTGCTGCTCGGCAACGCGGACGAAGTGTGCGAACTCGTGGGTGCTTCCCACGTGGAGGCGGCAATTCAGTTTCTCGACGACCTGGGCATCGTGGCCGCCATCACTCAGGGTCCTCGAGGGGCGACCATCGTGAGTGACGGCGACGCGACGTTGGTGCCCGCCGACGAGGTGGACCACGTGGTGGACCAAAACGGAGCGGGGGACATGTTCGCCGCCGGATTTCTCTACGGACTCGCGGAAGGTGCCGAGCCCGTGGAGGCCGCGCGACTGGGGTCTCTGTGCGCGGGAGAGGTCATCAGTCACCTCGGAGCGCGCCCCGAGAGCGACCTCGAAGATCTCGCCATCGACGCCGGGCTGCTGTAGAGGTTCCTACAACGTCGCCGGATTGGATCGAGACACATTTCGGTGCGGCTGCTTCATGAGGAATCCTGAAGAGAGTCATCGCTCATCCCCACACACATTCCGTGGTTCACGTAGAGACGAGGCCCTGCGACCGGGGACAGACTTCATCGGGCTAAGCGGAGATGAGACAGAGTGATTCCTCGTCGGGTGACACGCCCTTATGTCTCAGAAGTGTTGATGACTTTTGCTTACCCTGACTGCGTGGTGCCGCCTTCACCAATCACGGTTGACTTCCACGCAACTAGGACCGGCCGTGAGAATGCGACAAAAAACTCTCGAACGAGCGTCCTCGTTCGGCTCGATGGCGCTCCTCGGCCGATTGCTCGATTCACGTTGATGTTGCCATTCAGGTGCCAGAGCGCGTCGTCACGTAACCGAACGCTCGATCTGCATTAGTGCCATTATGATTGACAGCCCTCTCACCAGGCTCTAGGTTGAGCCACACCACGGACTCGAGAGACTCTCGGGTGAGGGAA
>JAKBAZ010000076.1 GCA_021826255.1 Actinomycetes bacterium | reverse complement strand
TCGTCATTGGTCCGAGGCGCTCGACTCGGGGAGTGGACTTCGCCGGACGAGTGTTTCTCCACTCCTACGACGCGGTTGCGGACCCTTCGGGGGACGTCCTCGTCGCCATCGTGTCGGGGGCACTCGTCGTCGCCCAGTGGATCAATTCGTCCTACTACTTCTCCAGTGTGGCGCCCGACATTCTCGGGGCGGGCGACAAGACTCGCCTCAATCCGGTGAGTGACTTCGCCGTGGTTCTCGGGGATGATCCGGACTTACGCGTCGGCCTTCCCCGTCAGTCCCTCGAGCGAGACGACGGACCCGAGCACCTGCCCAGCCGTCTTGTGGTCGTGATCGAGGCGCCGTCGTCACGAGTCGCCGACGCGCTCTCGCGGGCCCCCGACGCTCGTCGACTCGTTGAGGGAGAGTGGGTGCACCTCTTCGTTCGCGAGACTCCCGAGCGACCCCTGCGCCGATTCATCGATGACTGATCTCTTCCAAGGACGAGTCTCTCGACACGAAGGGGCCGACACCTCATCTCAATGTGACGAAGCCCCGGGAACGAGTCCCGGGGCTTCTCGGGGCCCCCACCCGTTCGCGGGGCACGGTAGCGAACGAGTGGGGAGTCTCCGAACCACGTCAGAGCGTACGGTGACGCACTACATGTAGCTCTGAACGGCGACCGTGAGCGTCGAAGGCATCGTGGCAGCGTTGCCCACGGCGTTGACGATGGTCGTCGTACCCGCGGCGAAGTTGAAGGTGGCCGGTCCGATGACCTTCTTCATGGTGCCAGCGACGTCCACCGAGATGGCGACCTTGCCGGCGGGGATCACCAGCACCGCCTGGTGCGCGTTGGAGAGGTTGCTCACGACCTTCGTCGTTCCGGCGTACACGTCCACGGCCGGAGCGTCGGCCAGGTGACGCACGATCACGCGCGCCTTACCCTTGGCGAGCATGGCGGTCGGGTCGGCGAACGCCTGCAGCGTGGGAGCGCCTTTGGCGCTCAGGTGGGCGATCACGGTCGCGTTCTCGCCGGCCTTCAGCATGAGCGAGGCCTTCAGCAGCGGCGCACTCGTCGCCTTGGCCCCGGCGGCGCGAACGGCCAAGGAGTAGGAACCCGCCGGCAGGTTCAACGGTCCGGCCACCTTGTCAAAGGTGAAGTGCTTCAGGGTCAACTTGTTGTTGACGTAGACGTCCACCGCCACCTTCGGAATGCCGTGGACCACCGAGACCATCGCGGTCCCCGAACTCGCCTGAGCCGCGCTCGGGGCCAGCGCCACCGCCACACCGCTCGCGCTCAGGGCCGCCGCCGCTACCATCCGTCCAGTACGCATGAAAGAACTCCTCTCTATGAAGAGACCCGCCGAGTGCGAGCCACTCTCTTTCTCGTAACGAGGCGAGAGATGGTTGCATCATTTTTTGAAGAAAGTTGTTGATGACACCACGCAACCAACTCTCGAGTTCGTACGAAGGAGAGGGAGTGACTTCTCTCGCCACGATGGACGCGACCTCGAGTGACCTCGTCGAGCGACTACGCCACTCCGACGAGTCAGCCCTTCAGGAGTGCTACGCCCTCCACGGACCCGCCGTTCAGTCGATGGTGCGTCGATACGTCGCCCTCGACGATGTTGACGACGTCGTTCAACAAATCTTCTTCGAGTTCTGGCGCCACCGTCGTCGCCTCGAATCGGGTCGCCCCCTCGCGCCCTTGCTCGTGAATCTGGCCCGCCAGCGCGCCATCGATCACCTTCGCCGGCGCCGAGTCGTTGTCGACGTCGACACGATTCCCGAGCCCGCCGCCCGCGGGGGGGAGGACTTCGTGAACCGCCTCGTCTTCGCTAGTGAAGTCCGTGAAGCGCTCGAACACCTCTCGGCGGACCAGCGCGAGTGCGTCGACCTCGTCGTTCTTCAGGGCCTCACTCAACGCGAGGCCGCCGAGCGTCTCGGCGTCCCTCTCGGAACTGTTAAAGCCCGGGTGTCTCGAGCCCTGGCCCGTCTCGCGCGACTCATCGAGGAGGGAGTCCCGTCATGAACCACCCGACCGACGATCTCTTCGCCCTCGTGAACGGTGAACTGGACGGACCGTCCACCCGTAGCGTGGCGGCCCACCTGCGCTCGTGCCCCGAGTGCGCCGACGAACTCATCAACGTCGCCGTCGCGACGGGATCACTCGCGGCCCTGCGTCGGGTCACCGACGAACTCGACGACGCCTCACCCCCCGTGACCACGCCCCTCCCGCCGCTTCCCCGCCCCGCTCGAACGACTCCCACTCGCCTGCTCGCGCTCGCGGCCGCCATCCTCGTGGTGGTGGGACTAGGAGTGGGGATCTTCACCCGCCACTCGAACACCCCGTCACCCATCGCCACGGCCCAACTCGCGAGTCTCGACGCGCCGAGCGGGGCGTGGGGTGTCGCTCGGGTGGTTCTCGCTGGAGGCGCCGACCAGATGAGCCTCGCCACCACGGATCTACCCCGTCCCGGGGCCGATGAGTTCTACGAGGTGTGGCTCTTCCAACCCCGCAACGGCAAGATGCTCCCCCTGGGCGTACTCGGTCCCTCGGGACGGGGCCAGTACTCCGTCGCCCCCGGCATCATGTCCGAGTACTCGAGCATCGACGTCAGTCTCCAACACGACAACGGCGATCCGCGCCACTCCACGGTGAGCGCCCTGCGAGGAGCGGTTCACCCGACGTAGTCGGCTCCTGGTGGCGACGGAGCCTTCACCTCGCCGTAGGGGGTCCTCAGTAGACTGGCTCTTCAACTCGCGGAGGGGGACCGGGTCATGACAACTCTCGACGCCTCCGACGACGTCGTGCGAGCACGCGGAGTCACCAAGCGCTTCGGCGACTTCGACGCGGTGCGCGGAATCGACTTCACCATTCGCCGCGGCGAGAGTTTCGGATTTCTTGGCCCCAACGGCGCCGGCAAAACCTCCACCATGCGAATGGTCTCGGCCGTTTCAACCCCGACCTCCGGGTCGCTCGACATCTTCGGGTTGGACCCGGCGTCGAGGGGTTCGGAGATTCGCGGCCGACTCGGCGTGGTACCCCAAGAAGACACCTTCGACCTCGACCTCTCACTACGCCTCAATCTAGAGATGTTCGGTCGTTACTTCGACCTTCCCCGGCGCGTGATCAAAGAGCGCACCGGAGAACTACTCGAGTTCGCCCACCTGAGCGATCGCGCCGAGGACAAGGTCGACAATCTCTCCGGCGGTATGAAGCGTCGCCTCACTATCGCCCGAGCCCTCATGAATCGTCCCGAACTCCTCATCCTCGATGAACCCACCACCGGACTCGACCCCCAGGCTCGTCACCTGCTCTGGGAACGTCTCTATCGACTCAAGCGCGAGGGCGTGACCCTCATCATCACCACCCACTACATGGACGAGGCCGAGCAACTCTGCGATCGACTGGTCGTCATGGACCATGGTCGCATCGTGGCCGAGGGTGCGCCGGCGGACCTCATCACCACCCACGCGAGCCGCGAAGTGCTCGAACTGCGCCTCGGCGCGGAGGACCACGCGGCCCTCGCCCCGCGACTGGCCGACCTGGCGGAGCGAATCGAAGTCCTCGCCGACCGAGTCCTGCTCTACGTGGACTCGGCCGACGACACCCTGGCGAGCGTGCATCGCGCCGGGTGGCGTCCCGAACGCGCCCTCCAACGACGCAGTTCGCTCGAGGACGTCTTCTTGCGCCTGACCGGGCGCACCTTGGACGAGTGATGTCCGAAGTTACGTCTCTCGGGTGGTCTCGCTGGCGACGGGCCTGGTGGTTTCAAGCCGTGTACTACGCCCAGACCTGGCGCGGGTCGGTCGTCTCGAGCGTGCTGCTCCCCTTGGGTTACCTCGGTGCTCTCGGGGTCGGGGTGGGTCACCTCGTGTCCCACCACAGCGGCCTCATCGACGGACAGACCTACCTCCACTTCATCGCCCCGAGTCTGCTCGCCACCACCGCGTTCCAGCTCGGCGAGGGTGAGTCGCTCTGGCCCGTCCTCGCCTCCTTCAAGTGGACGCGCTCGTTTCACGCCGCCGTCACGACTCCCCTCACTCCCCGCGACGTCCTCGTGGGCAAACTCGCTTGGGTCGCCACGCGGGCCTTCGCCATCGGGGTTCTCTACGCCCTCATCATCGCCGGAGTGGGGGCGGCCCACTCCTGGTGGGCTCTCACGTTGCCCCTCCTCAGTGTGGTGATTTGTCTCGCCTTCGCCGCCCCCCTCGCGGCCTACGCCGCGAAGGTCGACACCGACATCTCGTTCCCGCTGATCTACCGTTTCGGGTTCGTACCGATGTTCCTCTTTTCGGCGACCTTCTACCCGGTCTCGGCCTACCCGGGCTGGCTTCGCCCGCTCGTCCAACTCGTTCCCCTCTACCACGGCGTCGCCCTCGTGAGGGCGGCCTGCTTCGGTGGCGCGGCCCCGGCGGTTCTCGCGCACCTCATCGTTCTGCTCGTCCTCATCGTGGTGGGGGTGCTCTGGGGAGACGTCACCTTTCGACGACGTCTCATCGACTGATGGGCCGGGTCCTGCCCGTCCTCGGGAGTCGGCGCGCTCTCCACGTCGTCGAGCGAAACGCCATGTTCTACCGCAACCAGTGGCTCATGTTCGCCTCGGGCTTCGTCGAGCCCCTCTTCTACCTCCTCTCAATCGGAATCGGACTCAACCACCTCGTCGGTACGCTCGACGTGGGGGGCCGCCCGGTGACCTACGCCACCTTCGTCGCCCCCGGCATGCTCGCCACGTCGGCCATGAACGGGGCCATCATCGATTCGGTCTTCAACCCCTTCTTTCGATTGAAGATTTCCCACGCCTACGACTCCATGCTCACGACCCCGCTCGACGTCGGAGACATCGCCCTCGGTGAAGCCCTCTGGGCGCTCGCGCGCACGGGACTCTACGCCGTTAGCTTCGTCGGATGCATGTTCGCGTTGGGGGACGCCTCGAGCCCCCTCGCCCTCCTCGAAATTCCCGGAGCCCTGGCGACGAGTTTCGCCTTCGCCTCCCTCGGACTCGCCGCCTGCACCTACCTGCGCAGCTGGCAGGACTTCGATCTCATCACCCTGTTCTCACTCCCCCTCTTTCTCTTCTCAGCCACCTTCTTTCCGCTCTCTCTCTACCCCCGGCTCCTCGCCACGCTCGTCTGGTTCTCACCCCTCTACCAGTCCGCAACCCTGCTACGGGGTCTGAACGTGGGCCACCTCGATCCGTGGATGATTCCTCGCCTCGCCTATCTCTGCGCCCTCGGAATCATCGGACTGGCTATCGCCGCACGACGCTTTCGCCGCCTCCTCAGCCCGTAAGGCCTTCGGGCGACGTACCGGAGACGACGAGACCCGAGAACGACCAGAACTAGGGTGAGGTGGTGGCACCGACCTCCCTTCGGGCCGCCTTCTGGCGGGGCGGAACGAGCAAGGGGCTCTTCTTTCGCGACGCCGATCTCGAGGGCGTGGAGAATCACGACGACCTGTTCTTACGCCTCCTCGGCAGTCCCGATCGCTACGGCCGCCAACTCGACGGAATGGGTGGCGGGATCTCCTCGCTCTCCAAGGTGGTGGTGGTCCACCCACCTCGTCGAGCCGACGTGGACCTGTCCTACACCTTCGGCCAGGTCGCCGTGGACCGACCCCTGGTCGACTACTCGAGCAACTGCGGCAATCTCACCTCGGCTGTCGTTCCCTTCGCCCTGAGCGAGGGACTACTCCTTCGCGAGGACGGCCAGTGGGAGTTTCGCCTCCACAACACCAACACCGACAAAATCGTCGTCGTGAACCTCGAGGTGCGAGGCACTCGGGCCCGTGAAGTGGGCGACCTCGTCATTCCCGGAGTGGACTCTCCCGGGTCTCCGATCCAACTGCGGTTTCTCGACCCCGGGGCGTCACGTTGCGCGAGTCTCACCCCGAGTGGATCGGTGAGAGAGTTCCTCGACGACCTCGAGATCACCCTGGTCGACGCGGTCTCCCCCCTCGTCCTCGTGCGAGCATCCGACGTGGGCCTCTCCGGTGTTGAATCACCCGACGACCTCGACTCAAAGCACGAGGTGGTGGCGCGACTCGAGGAGATTCGATCCCGCGCCGCTGTTCGAGCGGGACTCGCGAAGGACTCCCACCACGCCCCGCTAGCCGCTCCGAAGATTGGTGTGGTGGCGGCCCCCGGGGACTACCTCACCCTCGACGGACGACGAGTCCACGCCCGAGAGTACGACGTCTCAGTGCGCATGTGGTCCATGGGTCGAGCCCACCGCGCGGCCCCGGTGACGTCGGCCCTGGCCCTCGCCGTCGCGGCCAATCTGCCGGAGTCACTGGCTCACGAGCTGAGCGGTGGGGGTGAACACCTTCGTCTCGGGACCCCCTCGGGGGTACTGGACGTCGGAGCCCTCGTCGAACGGTCGGGCCAGAGCTACGTGGCCCGTCACGCCTCACTCTGGCGTCACGCTCGCGAACTCATGCGCGGTGAGGTGCGACCGTCCCCACGACCCTAAGCGCCGCGTCGACCCAGCCCTCGAACGAGATCCCTCGCCACGACGACGACGTCGGCTCGACCCTCGAGGCGGGCGAAGAATCGCTCATCCCCCGGTTCGGCCGTATTCACGTCAAAGCCGTGGAGCACGCCGAAGAGGTCCCGACGAAGTAGGAGTGTCGAGGCCCGCC
>JAKBAZ010000075.1 GCA_021826255.1 Actinomycetes bacterium | reverse complement strand
TGTTCGAACGCTTCTTGCACTCGCGCTACGTCGGCCAGAAGCGCTTCGGCCTCGAGGGGGGCGAGTCGACCATCGTGGCGTTGCGTACCATTCTCGACGCCGCGGCTAACGACTCGCTGGGAGAGGCCGTGATCGGAATGGCGCACCGGGGCCGGCTTAACGTCCTCGCGAACGTTGTCGGCAAGTCCTACCGCGACATCTTCTCCGAATTCGAGGGCAACCTGGACCCTGAGAGTGTGCAGGGAAGTGGAGACGTGAAGTACCACAAGGGAGCCCGGGGCACGTACACCAATCCCGAGGGGCGTTCTCTCGCCGTGTCGATGGCGTCCAACCCCTCCCACCTCGAAGCGGTGTCTCCCGTCGTGGAGGGGATTGTTCGGGCCAAGCAAGACGTGGCGGTGCGACCAGGGGACGGAACACCGACCTCGGGCCCGGCCACGGAGTTCCCGTATCTGCCGATACTCGTACACGGTGACGCGGCCTTCGCCGGCCAGGGGGTTGTCGCCGAGACGCTGAACCTCTCGCAGTTGTCGGGGTATCGAACGGGTGGGGCTATCCACATCGTGATTAACAATCAGGTGGGTTTCACCACGGCTCCCGAATCGGCCCGTTCGTCGAAGTATCCGACCGACGTCGCGAAGATGATTCAGGCGCCCATCTTCCACGTCAACGGCGACGATCCCGAGGCCTGCGCGCGCGCGGCCGCTCTCGCGTTCGAGTACCGCCAAACGTTCCAGCGTGACGTCGTGATCGACATCGTGTGCTATCGCCGTCACGGGCACAACGAGGGCGACGACCCGAGTTACACCCAACCCCAGATGTACCGAATCATCGACCAAATGCGCTCCGTGCGCAAGGTCTACACCGAGACGCTCGTACGGCGAGGTGACATCACCCTCGAAGAGGCCGAAGCCCAACTCGACGCCTTCAACGGTCGCTTGCAAGACGTTCTCGAAGAAGTTCGTACGGTGCCCGTCCCGACGCTCGACGCGGTGCCCCACGCGGCAGTTCCGAGTGACGATGCCAATCCCGAAACGGGGGTCGACGAGGGGCTTCTCCTCAGTGTCGCGCGCGCCACGACGAGCGCACCCGAGGGCTTCACCATTCACCCGAAGTTGGAGCGTCAGTTCACCCAACGCCACCAACTACTCGACGGGGGCGAAATTGACTGGGCCCTCGGCGAGGCGTTGGCGTTCGGCACGTTGCTCCACGAAGGGGTGAACGTTCGACTCATGGGTCAGGACTCTCGTCGAGGGACCTTCTCCCACCGTCACGCCGCCCTGATCGACTACGAGAACGGTCGACAGTGGGTGCCGCTGTCCCACCTCGACGCGCCCGGATTCTTCACCGTCCGCGACTCGTTCTTGTCTGAGTACGCGGCCCTCGGGTTCGAGTACGGCTACTCGGTGGAGGCCAAGCGCAGCGCCCTCGTCATGTGGGAGGCCCAGTTCGGGGACTTCGTGAACGGTGCGGAGATCATCATTGACAACTTCCTCGTGGCGGCCGAGGACAAGTGGGGCCAGACGGCCTCGCTGACCATGCTGTTGCCCCACGGCTACGAGGGTCAGGGCCCCGAGCACTCCAGTGGTCGGATTGAGCGCTTCTTGTCCCTCTGTGCTCGTAACAACATGCGCGTGGCGCTACCCACGACCTCGGCGCAGTACTTCCACTTGTTGCGTAGCCAGGTCCGTCGTGAGCGTGTCGCGCCACTCATTATCTTTACGCCGAAGTCACTTTTGCGCGCGACC
Organism: Actinomycetes bacterium; assembly: GCA_021826255.1. GTDB lineage: Bacteria > Actinomycetota > Acidimicrobiia > Acidimicrobiales > RAAP-2 > RAAP-2. The sequence continues at coordinate 4,903 of JAKBAZ010000075.1, read as the reverse complement.
CAGACTCGATCCACGATTAACCAGTTCACCCAAGGGTCCTTCCAGCGAGTCCTTGACGATCGCGTGAGTGAGCACCAGTCGGTGACGCGGGTGGTGTTGGCGTCAGGCAAGGTTGCTCACGAAGCCCTCGGGGCTCGAGACGAGTGGGGACTGTCCCACGTGGCCGTTCTGCGCGTCGAGCAGCTCTACCCCTGGCCGGCGGTTGAGATCGAGAGTCTTCTTGCCACCTACCCGAACGCCAACGAGGTGGTGTGGTTGCAAGAAGAGCCGGAAAATATGGGAGCCTGGCCCTTCGTTCACTTGCAGATGCACCGTCAACTGCGAGATAAGCAGGTCCGCCACGTGGCTCGACACGAGTCCGCGTCGCCCGCCACCGGATCGGGCCTAGTCCACGCGGCCGAACAGGCGGACCTCCTCGAACGCGCGCTGCGATGAGCGTTCGCTACGTCGTCGTCGACGGGAGCAATCTCGCCACGGAAGGCCGCTCGCTGCCGTCGCTGCAGCAACTGGACGAAGCCGTGCGGGCGTACATGGTCGAAGACCCCGCCGCCGACATCGTCGTCGTGGTGGACGCGAGCTTCGAGCACCGCGTCGAAGAGAGCGAACGGACTCGCTTTAAAGAGGCTGAGGCCGCGGGGGAACTCGTGACGCCTCCGGCGGGAGCCATCGGGCGTGGGGACGCCTTCATCCTCAAAATCGCCGAGCGCGCGAACGCGGTGGTCTTAAGTAACGACTCCTTCCAGGAGTTTCACGGGGAGCACCCGTGGCTCTTCGATGAAGGGCGACTCATTGGCGGAAAGCCGGTGCGAGGGGTGGGGTGGATTTTCACCCCACGGCTACCCGTGCGAGGGGTGAAGTCGCAACGGGCCACGAAGGCGGCCAAAAAGGCGGTCGGTGGAGTTCGCGCGGCCAAGGCAGTGGTGACCCTCCCGGCGGGAGTGACTCCCTCCATTGGCGACACGATCAGTCTGGCTCCGAAGAAGGCCCCCGCCAAGCGCGTGGCGAAGAAGGTCGCCGCAGAGCCCGTGGCGGAGAACGACGCCGCCCCGGTGAAGAAGGCCCCCGCCAAGCGCGTGGCGAAGAAGGTCGCCGCAGAGCCCGTGGCGGAGAACGACGCCGCCCCGGTGAAGAAGGCCCCCGTGAAGCGCGTGGCGAAGAAGGTCGCCGCAGAGCCCGTGGCGGAGAACGACGCCGCCCCGGTGAAGAAGGCCCCCGTGAAGCGCGTGGCGAAGAAGGTCGTGGTCGAGCCTCTCCCCGACGAGGTCGCCTCCGTGCCTCGCGCGCCGCGCGCCGCTCGTTCCCCCGACACGCCCACGACGTCGCCGCGGACCACCCCGGTCAATGGGGAAGAGGAGTTCAAGAGTTTCGCGCGCTACCACCGCCCTGGCTCATCGGTCAGCGCGACGGTGCACTCCTTCACCTCACACGGGGCTCTTGTTCACGTCACGATGCGTTCGGGCGCAATCATTGAGTGCTACGCCCCGAAGAGTGCCCTGGCGTCTCCTCCGCCGGCCCGCGCCCGAGACGTCCTTCGTCGAGGAGAGCAGCACTCCTTTACCGTCGTGAGTCTCGATCTCGCTCGTCGAACTGTGGAGGTGTCGCTGATATGAGTCTGTCCCTCGATCCTCGCGAGTGGATCCCCCACCGCGAACCGTTCCTCCTCGTGGACCGGCTGCTCGAGATTCATCCGGGAGAGCGCGCCGTCGGCGAGTGGACCCTGACGGGCGAGGAGTGGTTCTTCGCCGGTCACTTCCCCGGTCGCCCGACGACGCCGGGCGTCTTGATGGTGGAGTCCATCGCCCAGGTGGGAGCGGTCGCGGTCTTGAGTGACGAGCGCTTCTCGGGCAAGCTGCCCCTCTTTGGCGGAGTGGAAAACGCCCGATTTCGCCGTCAGGTACTGCCGGGTGACACGCTGCGTCTCGAGTGCACCATGACGCGCCTCTCGGCGCGTGCGGGTAAGGGTCACGGGACCGCCCACCTGGGAGAGAACCTCGCGGTCGAGTGCGACCTCATGTTCGTCCTCGCTGACGTTCCCTGAGATGACCGAACTCGCGCCCACCGAGACGACTTCGCCACTCACGACGGTGGTGACCTGGAACGTGAACTCTCTGGGTGCTCGCTTCGAGCGGGTCGTGGAGTACCTGACGACGCGTCAGCCCGACGTCGTACTCATCCAGGAGACCAAGCAGTCCGAAGAGAAGTTTCTCACTCGGGAGTTCGCCGAACTCGGATACGAGTCGGCTCACTACGGACAGGGCCAGTGGAACGGGGTCGCCATTCTCTCGCGTGACGGGATGAGTGACGTCCAGCGCGGTTTCGGTGACGACGACCCCGAAGCTCGAGTGATCTCGGCTCGGGTGGGTGAGTGGCGGGTCTACTCCTGTTACGTGCCGAACGGTCGTGCTCTCGACAACCCCCACTACGCCTACAAGTTGGCCTGGCTCGAGAAGTTGCGAGAAGAGGTGGTTCGCCGTCGCGGTGAACGACTCCTCCTCGGAGGTGACTTCAACGTGGCGCGTAGCGACCTCGACTGCTGGGACCCCGGTCAGTGGGAGGGTTCGACTCACGTGTCGGGCCCCGAACGCGCAGCGCTCGAGGGGCTTCTCGGCGCCGGACTGGTCGATCTCGCCCGCGAACGCCACCCCGACGACCCCCTCTACACGTGGTGGGACTACCGACAGGGATCGTTTCGTCGGGGCTGGGGACTGCGGATTGACTACCTGTTCGTCGATTCCGCCTCGGCGACCTCGTTGAGTGAGATCTTCGTCGATCGAGAGACGAGAAAGGGCGAGCGTCCCTCCGACCACGCCGCCCTCGTCGCCCGCTTCTTTACGGCGAGTTAACTCTCCTCGGGTGGGTCGCCCAACATCTCTCGAATCGCGGCCAGTCGCGCTCGACGACCCTCCCCACGCAGGGGGGCGTTCGCCGCTTCGAGCTGCCCAATCATCGTGTCCACGGGTGCGAGAAAGCGAGAGGGCGCGCGCCCGCGGGTCTCGCCCCGTCGCGACCAGGTGATCAAGAGCGACTCCTCGGCCCGCGAGAGCGCCACGTAGGCGAGTCGCTGCTCTTCGGCGATCTGATCGGTCGTGGTGGCGTTGTAGTGGGGGAGAAGTCCCTCGGCGAAGCCCATCACGACCACGTGGGCGAACTCCAGACCCTTGGCGCGGTGGATCGTCGAGAGGGCGACGGCGTCGACGTCGGTTCCTCGAGGCGTCCTCGACCACTCGGCGACGAGATCGGACGCGGGGGAGTGTTCGGCGCCTCGACGCTCGAAAGGTATGGTGGCCTCTTCGAGGGCGCCCGCCACGAGGTCGAGTTGGGCGTTGGTGCGAGCCAGAACCGCCATGGACGACCAGGGGGCTCGTTCGTGGTGGCGCAGGGAGAGCCAGAGGGCGATGTGGCGCGCCTCCTCCTCGTCGTCGTCGTACGCGCGAACGCGAGGAATCTCGCCGCCCTCACGCGCGGGGGTGATGGCTCGGGCCCCCTCTTCGAGCAGTGTCGAGGCGACACTGACGATGGCGGCGGTCGAGCGGTGATTGCGCGTGAGATCGAGCAGCACGACGTCGGGCCAGGTGCGAGCGATTTCGTCCATGAGGGAGGGGGAGGCCCCGTTGAATCCGTAGATGGACTGATTGGGGTCCCCCACGCAGAACAGGTCGGGATCGGCACCCCCCATCTGACGCAGCAGCGCGAACTGCAACGGGTTCATGTCCTGGGTCTCATCAACGAAGAGCGCTCGGGTCGTGTGACGAAACCCCTGGGCCAGTGCGGGTTCATTCTTCAGAAGCGAGACCGCTTCTTGGAGCAAGAGGTCGAAGTCCACCACGCCGCGGGATCGACAGAGACCCACGTATCGATCGAGAAAGTCGGCGAATCCGGCGGCGCCGAGGGGAACGTCTCGCCGAAGTTGGCGCACCATCCGGGTGTAGGCCGCACCCTCGAGCCCCTGGGAGAGGGCCCATCCGAGTTCCGTCTCGAGGCGGGGAAGTAAGTACTCCTCCACCGCGACGCCACTGTCTTGCAGCTGCGTGACGAGAGCGCTCAGTAGGCGGCGACGTTGAGGTTCGACCACCAGAGGGCGAAGTCCGTGGTCCTGACGAAACTGCGAGACGAGCGAGAGGGCGGCACGGTGGAAGGTGCCGGCTCGCACGTCGCGAATTCCCGAGCGCGCGAGGCGCCGACGCAACTCGTCGCCGGCCTTGCGGGTAAAGGTCATAGCCAGGACCTGGCTCTCGTCGACCTCGCCCTCGCGAATTCGTCGCTCGATGCGCATGGTCAAGACGTGAGTCTTGCCCGAACCCGCGCTGGCTCGGACAATGAGTCGTCGAGCGGGAGAGGTCACCGCCTCGCGTTGCTCGGGAGTCAAGCCCCGAAGGGGGTCGGGAGTGATCACGTCGTCCATGTCGTTCGTTGACGCTACCGGAGGGGTCGAACATCGGTTCTCGCGGGCTTGGGTAACCTGGTGCACGTGTTGAGGGCCTATCGCGGGGGACTCGTTTTCGGAGAACCCGTCGGCGAGGCCCCGCCCCGGGTGATTTTGCTGCACGGGTGGCGCCGAACCCACCAGGACTTCGCGGCGGTGACTCGTCGGCTGGACCATCTCGGAGTGTCCTCCCTCGCCCTCGATCTCGCGGGCTTCGGCGCCTCGCCTCCCCCAACGGTCGCCTGCGGGGCGGCGGGCTACGCCGCCGACCTGGCCCTCCTCCTCGAGGAGGTTGGGGCGTCCGCACCACTCCTCGTCGGACACTCATTCGGCGGACGAGTGGCCGTGAGTCTCGCCGCCTCGCGACCCGATCTCGTCTCTCACCTCGTTCTCACCGGGGTACCCCTTATTCGCAACCCTCGTCCCGGACACTCTCCACTCGCCTACCGAGTGCTACGTGCCGGGGCGCGCAGGGGCTGG
>JAKBAZ010000074.1:6123-6690 GCA_021826255.1 Actinomycetes bacterium | reverse complement strand
AACACCGGGATCTCCCAGTCACCAACTCAGGTCGGTACGTACCCGGTCTATTTGCGCTACGTCACCCAAACAATGCGTGGCACCAACCCGAACGGCACGAAGTACGTAGACCCCGGTATCCCGTGGGTCTCCTACTTCTACGGGGGCGACGCCCTCCACGGCTTCATTCGAGCCTCCTACGGCTACCCCCAGAGCCTCGGGTGCGTGGAGATGCCCTTCGCCACGGCCGGTGTGCTGTGGCCCCACACCCCCATCGGGACACCCGTCACGGTTCTGCCCTAGGCGGACCGAAGGGGGCCTCGGAGCGTTGCGCTCGAACTCGCAGACCCCGCTCGTCGAGGTCCGATCCGCGACCCAGCGCACGTGAGCCAAAACGGTGGCGTATGTCGTCCACCGCGTCGCGCAACGCGGCGTGATCGGCCTGACGTCGACGAGAGGTCTCCTCTGACGCGGTCCGAGACTCCCCCTCAACCTCGAGCCCGAAACTGAGTTGCAGGGTTGAACCACGTCGGAACTCAAGTTGTCCGACGTGTATACCGAGCAGACGTAGCGACCGCGAGAGATCAA
>JAKBAZ010000074.1:0-6113 GCA_021826255.1 Actinomycetes bacterium | reverse complement strand
AACGTGGACCCGAGGGCGATGGCCACGTCGGCGAGGGCGTCGTCGTCGTCGAGACCAAACGACAACGTTTGCGATCGAGATCGAGTCACGAGGTCATCATCTCGAGCAATTACCGTCACCCGTCGGGCGAGAAACTGACGCTCTCGGAGGGCGCGGGCCACGATTCCCGCGTGGCGTCTGAGGACGCTCGCGATGGCCGTCGCCTCAGTGAGCGACACCGCGAAGGTCTCCTCGTGACCCAGGGTCTTGGCCCCCCGCGAACTCTCCACCACTCGAGGGTCCTCTCCCGCGGCGAACTGGAGCAACGTGCCGGCGAGGGAGTCTCCAAGATGGGGGGCGAGATGTTCGACATTTAAGCGGCGTAGGTCTCGCACGTGGGTGACTCCGAGACGAGCGAGTTTGCGTTCAGTGGCCGGACCCACTCCCCACAGCTCCCGGACCGTCAAGTGATCGAGCCAGCGCTCTTCCACTTCGGGACTCACCCAGAGCACGCCAGCCCCCGCGGTGACACCCGAACTCGAGAAGCGTGGCTTCGCGCGCTTCGATCCCAGTTTGGCGAAGAGCTTGTTCCGGGCCACTCCAATCGCGCAGTCGAGCCCCAACTCCTCGCGTAGGCGTCGCCGGAGTGTGTCGGCGACGCTGAGCGGATCGGCCACGACCCGCCGCGAGGGCGTCAGATCGATGAACGCCTCGTCGAGACCTAGTGCTTCCGAGCACCACGTGATGTCGTCGAGAACGGCGTGAAAGTGGCGTGAGTACTCCTCGTAACGGTCGAATCGTCCAGGGAGAATCACGAGCGAAGGACAGAGGCGCCGAGCCATCGAACTGGCCATCGCGCTTCGTACCCCGTAGCGGCGAGCCTCGTAACTCGCGGAAGCGATGACGCCACGCTCCCCGGCTCCCCCAACGCAGACGGGTCGTCCCTTCAAAGTGGGATCATCCAAAATCTCGACCGAGGCGAAAAAGGCGTCGAGATCGACATGGAGTATGGGTGTGGCCCAGAGATCGGCCGGACTAGTCGGAGAACTGGACACGACGAAACGTCTCCACGAAACTTGCGCCGACTTCTCGAGCACCCTGTTGGGCGCGAGCTCTCACCACGTGATTAATCTCGGCTGATTGGTCACCCATTTGGCTGCGATGAGCGAGAACGGCCGCGACCTTCCTCTCGATGCTCGATGACACGTCTATGGCCACGTCGGGCTCGTGTGTACCACTTAAGAGCATGAAGCGAACCTCATGAGCCTCGCCCGCGTCGGGAAAATAGAGGGGCATGGCGGAGGCCGGGGCGACCGCGTCGAGCAGCGCCCAACCGGTCTCTCGGTGATCCCGGTGATTGACGTACACCCCGCCGAAAAAGGTGGCCGTCGGATCAGGTCCGAGGACGACGTCGGGGCGAACCCGACGAACGACCTCGACTAAGCGTCGACGAAGTTCGAGGTTGTTGTCGAAGTCACCGTCGGGTACACCGAGTGACGTGACCGACGACACACCCAATAACTCCGCAGCCGACGCAACTTCCTCGGCCCGACGTCTCACGAGTTCGGGACCTCCCTCGTGCGAATCGTGAGCCCCCTTATCCCCCTGGCACACCACGACGAGGTGAACCGCGCACCCCTCAGCGCTCCAGCGCGCGAGAGTTCCGCCGGCGGCGACATCGGCATCATCGGGATGGGCGTAGATGGCGAGAGCCACCCCGGGAACGTCGCGTAGGAGTTTCATCGCTACGCGCGCGACTTAGGAGCCGTTGACTTCACCAAGTTTCCGACTTCGCGCGCGAAATCACTCGCGTCGGCGAAGCCCTTGTACACCGACGCGAACCGTACGTAGGCCACGTCGTCAACCAGCCGCAGAGCGTTAAGAGTGGCCAGGCCCACCTCTTCCGAGGTGACGTCGCGCCCGGCGGCTCTCACAATGTCCTCGATTCCATTCACCAGGGACTCCAGTGTCTCGGTCTCTACGGGCCGGTTCTTGCACGCCGCACGAACCCCACTCAGAATCTTTGAACGGGAGAAGGACTCCCGTTCACCCGAGCGCTTGACGACCATCACGCCGACCTCGTCAATACGTTCAAACGTGGTGAAGCGCTGGTGGCAAACACTGCATTCGCGACGGCGCCGGATGGCTGAACCGTCCTCCGCGAGTCGCGAGTCGACCACGCGATCGTCATCGGCCGCACAGTAGGGGCATCGCACACAGCCAGTGTAGGCCCGAAAATCCTGGGTTCTAGGGAATGAGGACGTGCTCACCGACCACGACCGCGTCACTGCGCAACTCACGAGCGAGACTCCGATACGCGGCCGCCGTGTCGAGCGGGTTCACCTGGCGGGCGATCGAGGCGAGGGTGTCACCCGGCTGAACGACGTACACCGAGCCCGGAGTGAGACCCACCACACCCAACTGGTCGGCACTGACACCTCCCACCCCAGTGCCGCCGAAGGCGTGACCGGGAAACATCAGAACGGCGAGAGACACTATCGACGCGGCCACGAGTAGGGTCCGCCGCCGACGCCGACGCATCCGGGCGCGAGCCGCGCGTCGGGCGGCCACCAGGGGACCCCGAAGGGACTCATGGGAAGCGGGGACGACCCGCAACCTCGTACCCACCACCGTCGTTTCGTTTGTCCAGGTTTCGAGCGCCGACACGCATCCTCCTTACGAACATCTGTTCGCTACTTTAGCGAACAGATGTTCGTTTTACAACACCCCTGTTACACGGCGTGTTCGAGACTCCGAACTGCCTCGCCCACTCGCCCCAGCCGGCTCCAAGGGGTCGAAACGGCACTCGGAGAGATGTCGTCGACTGATCGTAGAACGATGAATCGATGGCGCAACAGAGTGAGTGCGCACTCTCGACTCAGGGCGGTACTGGGATGGTCGTTAGAGTCGGTGACTTGGCCGTCGCTCACCCAGTAGAGCGGACCACGGCCCCGATTAAGGGTGACGGCGAAGCGAAGAATCGGCCCGTCCACCCCGTTACCCACATTTCCGGTCGGTACCTCCCTCACCATTCCCCCCGGTCCAGCGAGAACCCAGGCGTTTGGGGTCGCACCGGCGTCGCCGGGACGATGAGAGTATCCGAGGACCCACGATCCCGGTGCGCGTCGAGCCACCCTCTCGACGTCCTCGCGGGTCAAGTCCATGGAACCAGACTGATCGAGGACGATGACACCGCCACCGCGCCGTCGACCCGACACGAACGCTCGGGCGTAAGGGTCGGTGAGCAGTCGCGTCGGGTATCGCAGGGCCGAACCCTGGTGGGTGACCCGACCAGATCGCGAACCTCGAAGAGCCGTACTGCCCTCTCCTAACGAGTCGCTTCGCCACACGAGTGGTGCGAAAACTCCCGACGGGGCGCGACGAGCCCCGGGGAGCAGTGACCTCGACAGTCGCTTGACGTCGTCCGCGTCGCGTGGTGGCGCGGCGTGAATCATTCGCGTCACTAGTTCAGCGACCGACAGTGTGTGCGCTCGGTACCCTCGCGGACACCCTTCGTCGTCCAGGGTGACGTCGGTCATCTGCGCCACGTCGAGGCTGGCGTCGATCTCGTCCACCCGTCGCCCGAGGTGGCGCAACGTCTTGGCCCACGGGCTCGCCACTCGCGAGATACCTCGTAGGTACGGAGCCTCCGCTCCCGTACCCTTCACCGCGAGGTAGAAGCAGACGGCTTCGGACCAGTCCCCCACCTCCGCCAGCCCGGCTCCCCCGTGTCGCTCGGTGCCATCGCAGAGCGCACTCGTGTCGAGTCCCACCACGCGAAGGGTCCGATTTACTCGGTACTCCTCAGCGCACTCGCGGGCTCGAGCACTCGTCGACGAGAGCACTGCCTCCGGTAGAACCTGGTGGGGGGATATCCGCACGTGCATCAGTTCGTGGGCCCTCACCGCCCGTTCGCGGTGACTGGGGCCACTGGGAACTCGTAGCGTTCGGCGACCGAAGTCGCAGTAGGCATCGCCACGCTGGGCTGAACCGGACTCCACGCGCCACCCACCAAGATCGAGGGGACTTCGCGCCGCCTCCACCACCTCGGGATAGATTGCGGTCACCGCAACGAGCCAATCGCCAGGGCGTCAAGAAACGCGTCCGCGCGAGAGCCAAAGACGAGAGATGCCGCTCTCTGCGCCCCGAGTTGAGCTCGCAGCGCATCGAAGGCGTAAAAGGAGCGAAGAGAGACGAAACGCTCGTCCCCTCCGAGTGCCCCGGCGAGTGCGGGGCCTCGCAAATCGTCCGACAACGTGCTCACGGCGCCCGGGTGGGGTCGATCGATACGAACGCACACCGGAAACCGGTCTCTCAGAGCGACGGGAATCTCTTCGAGGGTCCCCGAGTTCGTCGTCACGACGACGGTGAACTCCTCGCCGGGTCGAACCCACTCCCCACTGTCGGGATGACGCCATCGAGCCGATTCGGGCGAGTCACAGATCAACAGGAGGGTGGACAGGGCGTCCCCCGAAGCCCGGTCAATCTCGTCGACCACGAGACGAGAACCACGCCCGTTCACACCCCGCCACGCCCGGATCCCTGGCCCCTCGCGCCACTCCCAACGGCCCTGACCCGCGGGCATCCACGACCCCGTAATCTCCGCACTCGTCAAATCTTCGGTGCACGTCAGCCGTTCCGCCGGACCATTCGTCGCCAGGCGGAGTGCGGCGTAGGTCTTACCGAGGCCCGGTGGACCAAACAGCAGCACTCGGCGAACGCCACTCGCCAACACGTCTACGACGTCGTTCCAGCACGGGGGTAGTCCTTCGTCCACTCTCACTCCTTCGTCGACCGCAACGGTCGCTCGAAGGGGCCGAAGTGGTTACTCGGGAGTGGTACTCGACGTATCGACCTCTTCGCCGAGGTACACCGCGCGCACTCGCGGGTCGACCAGGAGGCGTTTGGCGTCGTCGGCGAGCACGATCCGACCGTTCTCCATGACGTAACCCCGGTCGGCCAGGCGCAGCGCCTGCGAGGCGTTTTGCTCCACCACCAGAACGGTCACGCCTTCGTCACGAATTTCGGCAATAATCCTAAAAATCTGATCGATGATCATGGGCGCTAGCCCCATCGACGGCTCGTCCAGCAAGATGAGACGTGGTTGCGACATCAATGCTCGGCCAATGGCCAACATCTGTTGCTCGCCACCGGAGAGGTTTCCTCCGAGCTGCTTACGTCGCTCCTTCAGGATAGGAAAAAGACCGTACATACGGTCGAGATCGTCCGCGTAAGCCCCCTTACGGGTGAACGCGCCCATGTCGAGATTCTCTTCAACCGTCATCTGGGGGAAGATTCGACGCCCTTCGGGCACGTGGGCAATCCCGAGAGAGGAGAGTTCGTGAGCCTTCACCCTCGTGATGTCGCGCCCCTCGAAGTCGACGCGTCCCTCCTGAGCGGCGTGCAGACCTGACAACATCCGCAACGTCGTCGATTTACCCGCCCCGTTTGCCCCGAGCAAAGTGACAATCTCGCCCTGGCGAACATCGAAACTGATCCCGTGAAGGGCGGTAATCGACCCGTAACGCACTACTGCATCGGTTACTGTCAACATCACGACGCCTCCGAAGTTTGCGCGTCACTCGACCCCAAGTAGGCATCGATGACCGCTTGATTAGAGCGGATCTCATCGGGAGTACCGGTCGCAATTACCGAACCGAAGTTCAAGACGTAGAGCCGCTCGGCCACCGACATCACCAATTTCATGTCGTGCTCGATGAGCAGAATCGTCACACCCAACTCGTCTCGTACCCGCCGTATGAGGGTGGCCAACTCCAGCTTCTCCGCCGGATTGGTTCCGGCGGCCGGCTCGTCGAGAAGTAGTGCGACGGGGTCGGTGGCCAATCCTCGCGCGATTTCGAGGCGACGACGGGCGCCATAACTCAGCGAAGCCGACAACGTATTGGCTTGGTCTCTCAGTCCCACAAAGTCAAGGAGGCGCAGGGTCTTCTCGTCGGACTCTCGTTCGTCGCGACGGGTTCCCGGTCCGCGGAGCATGGCTCCGACCGCCCCGAGTCCTCGGTGCGACTCGGCACCGATCTTCACGTTTTCGAAGGTCGTCAACGCGGAGAACATCCGAGAAGCCTGGAAGGTTCGGGCCACGCCGGCGGCGGCAAACCGGTGGGCCCCGCGGC
>JAKBAZ010000073.1 GCA_021826255.1 Actinomycetes bacterium | reverse complement strand
CTCTTCGTGTGCGACGGGCTTCGTTGAGCACTCTGGGTAGGCTGGAGGTTTCGGGGCCGTAGCTCAGTGGTCAGAGCAGGGGACTCATAATCCCTGGGTCGTGGGTTCGATCCCCACCGGCCCTACGGAACGTCAATACAGAATTCTTTTTTGGTGGCGCGAGGATCTGACGTTTCCCGTTTTACGATTGCGGACTGTCTGCCAGCGGTACTGATGAAGGAAGCAATCCTCTTTCACTCAAAAGGGAAGGACGGGCGTATTCGAGAACGGTTGGCTATTCCTCGAAGAAATTCTCGTCAATCTTGAAAATGGAGTACGTCTGAACTTCGGCCACGCCGATTTGGTAGTCCACCATGATTTTGGCAAGTTCCTCTCCGTCAATGAGAACCACTTGCTGGATCTTGTTCTCTTGCACTGCTTTCTTGGCGCTTTCTTTGAAGTGACTAGCAGTGATGAAAACGCCTTTAGTGACACCTTTTCGTCCCATGGCGCCCATGAAGGCATTGATGGTGTTGCCATCGATGTCGGAGCCCTCTTTGTATCGCTTGGATTGAACAAATATCTGGTCGAGACCAAGTTTGTCTTGGTTGATAATTCCGTCAATACCCTCGTCGTTTGGTCCACCCACATGGGAGAGGTCATTCTCGTCGGCACCGTAGCCAAGCTTGAGTAGCACCTTAAGCACTGCCTTCTCCATGAATGACCAGTGCTCACTCCGCAAGCGACTTAGGATTTCGCTTTCTACCTCTGCTCTCATGGCTTGCACGGCAACTTCGAGTTGTTCACTTGGTGAGGCACCACTCTCGCCGCTAACAAAATCGCTAGATGAGGCGCTTTCATCCGCTTTACCTTTGTTCTGCTGTTTAGCTCGTGTCCGCTCACCCCACGCCTTCAAACCCTCAGTGCGTTCGAGTACGTCCAATGTCACTCCATGCGGATGGTCTGCTAGAAGTTGTCTTCCGAAATCTGTGATTTGTAGATAGCCCCTGGACGGTCTTGCGATGGCGCCTGAGTAGTACAAGTAAGCCGACGCCCAATGTGCTCTGTCTTCAGCACGGTTCCAGCCACTCTTCAGACGCTCTGACAATTCAGCATCAGTCAAGTGCTTACGGGCAATTGCCTTCTCCGCAACCTCCTTGCGACGAATAGGTTCCCCACTCGAAAGAACTTCCAAGACGTCTGAAAACAGTTCATGAAACTTAGGGATAGGCATGAATGGAACCCTATAGGAGCCTTGAGCCGCCTCGGGTTTCACAGAGACGGTGGCTTTCCCAGGCGACGTTTCCACCGCACTTGTTGAGCTCAGAACCTGATTAGATGCTCAATCCATGCGCCGGGCCATTTCCTACGAAATTTTGTTCGACGACCCATTGCTGCGTCGCTGAGTGCGCCACCTTTCCAAGAGCGGTGATTCGTGAAGGACCTCGCACGAAGAACTAACTTCATCTCAATGAGAAGGTAACTTTCTGGTGCCACCTTCTGAGTTAGCACGACGTTGCTGATCACGTACCAACTCGCGATTTGCGAAGCCGACTCTCTAAACTCCTACCGTGAAACGTGGACTGTGGTGGGACTTGATGGGAGTCCTCGTGTTCGTGGTCATTGGTCGGCACAGTCATCATCACGGAGAGACTCTGGGAGGAATCCTGTCGACGTGGTGGCCCTTCGCCGTCGGCGTCCTCGGTGCCTGGACCGTTTTAGGACTTCTCCATCGAACTGGGATGTCTCTTAAGGACGGGGCCATCGTGGTCGTTGTGACAGTGGCGCTCGGTATGGTGCTGAGGGTTCTGGCGGGTCAGGGAACCGCACCGGCCTTCATCGGAGTGGCGTGCGCGTTCCTCTACCTCTTTTTCGGTGGTTGGCGACTCGTCAGCCAGAGGATTGCGAAGCGGTAACTCGGCTCTCGCGATGCCTTCAGTACGGCGTCGGGTTGACCTGTCGGTCCGACATGAGGTGGGCGTCCAGGAACTCAATGACTTGACTAATAGCTCGCTCTTGCACTGGATCGACCATCGGGACCCCGCTCTCGTCGGCCACCGGAAAGATGTACCCGTGGAGGGGGTGGTCGTACGTCGTCCACGTGGCGGCGAGGCCCATCTCGGCCATGACGTCGTAGGTGACTCGGAAGATTCCCTGTAGTTCGTCGTCGTCTCGCCCCATGACTAAGACGGGCAGGGTGACCGGAGCCAAGCGCTCTCGCGCGAGGGGCTCGTCGATAAGTTCGCGGACTCGCTGGGGGTCACGCATCACCATTCGCTCGATGTTGCGTAGTTGCGTCTCACCGTTAATTACCACGGTCTCGTCCGTGGTGAGGTGGAGAAACTCGTGGTTCGCGGGTTCGCAGGCGACCCCGACGCGAAACGTCCCGGGAAAGTGGGACTCTAGTTTGAAGAGCATCTCTCCGGCGTGACTGACGCCGACGTGCCCGAGTCGCTCGGCGTCGATGTCGTCGAGTTGAGCGACGTGGCGAACGATGGCCAGTTCATCCTCAAACTCGAGGGGCGAACGATTAAGGAGATCCATTCCCTGGCGCCGATCGACCACGAGTCGCCCCCCATCGTGAAACCCGAGTTCGACCTCGGTGCGATACCTCATCCACGCGCAGGCGTAACCCGCCTCGAGAAGGCGATCCATGATGTAGCCGTGGGTGCCTAATCGAGTCTCCAACCACTCGAGACCCCCTCCGCCGTTGCCGTAGGCGAGGAGGATGAGAGGAAACGGGCCCTTTCCGACGGGAGTGCGAAGGGCGTAGGGCGCGTAGAGCCCGTCGAGGGTCTCGGCCAGGTAGACGCGCGCGGGGGACTCGGACGAGCCTACGGCGATGGTGGTGAGTGGGTCAGTGAGTACCACGACGTCCTCCTGGTTACTCAGGCCGACCGTACTCGCCCCTGAGTGGCGGCGTTCGAATTAGGAGAGCACTCGGCGGGAAAAATTTTTCAGGCCCAGGGTGAGAAACCCGGCCACGAAGGCGAGTAGCACCGGATAGATCACGTAGAGATGCAGGTGCGGGATGTTCGTGAAGGCCGCCCTCATCCCCTCATTCACGTAGAGCAGGGGATTCACGAGCACCAGGGTTTGCAACCAGTGCCAGGATCCCCACTGCACCGGGGCGAGTCGGTTGAAGTCGTAGTACGTGCCGCCGAGGAAGGTGATGGGCAGGATAATGAAACCGAACATGAGTCCGATGTTTCGGGGTTCGAAACTGGTGCCGAGCACGAGTCCGAGAGAACTCATCGCGAGGCAGGCGAGGGGCACGAGGGTGAGAAGAACCCACCAGTGCAAAGTGAGAGAGGCGTGGACGCCTCGGGCGTGGACGAGTGACGCGATGGGCAACACCAGGGCCGCCGACACCATTCCCTGCAGAGCACCGGAGATGACCTTTTCGAGGGCGACGAGCCAGATGGGGCAGGGGGCCTGCACCCGGTCTTCGATTTCGCGAGTGAAGCCAAACTCTTGGGCCATGTTGAGCGCGACCGACTGAACCCCCTGGAACATGATCGAGATTCCGACGACTCCAGCGACCAGGGTGGTGGCGAACTGGCCCTCGGCGCTCGAACCCCCGACCGATTGGCCGATCTTCGGGAAGACGTACAAAAAGACGAAGCTCAAGAGGAAGGGTTGAATCAGAGTGCGCAGGATAAAGAGTCGGAGATCTTTACGAATCACCGTGGCGTCTCGAAGAATGAGCGCCCAGAACGCCGCCCGCGACGTCTGTGCCCGCGATCGCGTTCCCGCGGAGAGAAGAGTAGTCGCCACTAGTCCCGAAGTTCCTTTCCGGTTAACGAGATGAAGACGGTCTCGAGCGTGGGTGACGTGACGGCGACGTCGTGAACCTCGACGCCGAGGGCGTCGGCGCGCTCAATCACTGTCGCGAGCACGCGCTCGCGGTGAGAGACGTGAAGTTCGACGCCCGAGTCGATAACGCGGGCCGAACTCGCGCCGTCGAGATCGGCCAAGTGCTCCGCGAGACGCTCGAGATCGCCGCTCGCGCTCACGGTGACGATGGTGTCAATACCGGTGGACGCCTTCAAACCCTCGGGTGTGTCGAGAGCGAGTAGCCGTCCGTGGTCCATGATCGCGACCCGAGTACAGAGTTGGTCGGCCTCTTCCATGTAGTGGGTCGTGAGCAGGATGGTCTGACCCTCACGGTGTAGTTCGCTCAGCACCTCCCACAGGGCGAGCCGACTCTGGGGGTCCAGGCCCGCGGTGGGCTCGTCGAGGAAGAGGACGGTGGGCCGATGCATAATGGCCCGGGCCACCATGAGGCGCTGCGCCATGCCGCCCGAGAGGGCGTAGACCGAGGCCCGAGCCCAGCGACCGAGCTGGAACCTTTCGAGGAGGGTAGCGGCGTCGCGGCGAGCATCACGAGCGCTCATTCCGAAGAGTCGACCGTGAAAGTAGAGATTCTCCTCGACGGTCAGTTGACGGTCGAGCGTGTTGACTTGACTCACCACTCCCTGTACCGCCTTGGCGCGTGCCGGGTCGGCGACGACGTCGATCCCGGCAACGCTCGCTCGACCGGAGGTGGGAACGACGCGAGTGGTGAGCATTCCGGCGGTCGTCGTTTTACCCGCCCCGTTCGGTCCGAGGAGTCCGAAGATCTCGCCTTCGAAGACCGTGAGATCGAGACGGTCGACCGCGACGAGGTCGGAGTTCGCGTAGCGCTTCGTGAGTTCGTGAGTCTCAATCACTGGCGTCGTCACGGCGCGAGCCTAAAGGTCAATCTCTCCGAGTGGTGTCCGCGCGCTCTCCTAGGGTGGAAGGGTGGCTCGACGCGGCTTCGTCCCCTTAGTTCAGACCGCGCTGCGGGACCTCTTCGACCAAGACACCGCGTTCGGACGCCTCGCGCTCGTTCACGTGGTGATGATGGCCGGCGACACTCTGGTCACGATCTCCCTCGCGGGGTCACTCTTCTTTTCCGTGTCCCCGGACGCCGCCAAGTCCAAGGTGTTGCTCTACCTCTTTCTCACGATCGCCCCCTTCGCCGTCGTGTCACCACTGCTCGGTCCGCTCATCGACCGAGCGGCCGGCGGACGCCGAGTGCTCGTGGCGTTAGCGGCCGGGGTTCGAGTCGTCGTGTGCGCCCTGATGAGTCGGTACCTGGGTTCGCTCTGGCTCTTTCCGATGGCCTTTCTCGTGTTGGTCTCGTCCAAGCTCTACGGGGTCACCCGAGGAACTCTCGTGCCCGAGATGGCTCGTCGCGACGAGATGGGCTCCCGTCACGTCTCCTCCTCGGGTTGGCCCCGTGACGAGCGCGGTGACCGTGGGGGCTTCGCGGGCTACAACGCCCAACTCACGCTTCTCGGCACGATCAGTGGACTACTCGCCGGCTCGCTCGGGGCCGGCATCTTGAAGACCGTGGGCGCGGGAGCGGTACTGATCGTCGCGTCCGCGGTGTTTGCCGGGGCCACCGTGTTAAGTGCTCGGCTCGCGCGGAGCCAGGTTGAGCGGAGAACTCGCCAGAGCGCTCCCGCCCGGCTGAGTTCGGGGGCCGGAGTCGAACTGTCGTGGGGTCTGAGCGCGTCGGCGCTGATGAGATTCACCGTGGGCTTCGCGTCGTTCCTCGTCGCGTTCAACTTGCGGCGACTCCACGCCGCTCTCGAGTGGTACGGCGTGGTGCTCGGGGCGAGCGCGCTCGGTTCTCTGCTGGGTCTCGGCGTCGTCACTCGACTACGGGCCCGCGTGGCCGAGTCGGTGCAACTGGTGATAGCCCTGTCGCTGAGCGCTCTCGGCGCCCTCATTGCGTCCCAGCACTCCGAGTTAGGCGCGCAGGCCGTCTTCGCGGGGTGGCTCGGCGTCTGGGCCGCGACGGCTCAGCCGAGCTTCGACTCCATTACCCAGCGACTCGTTCCCGACGGCGCCCAGGGTCGCATCTTCGCGCGTTTCGCTGTTCGCCAACAACTGGCCTGGGTTGTCGGTGCCCTCTTGCCGGTGGCGATTCCCTTCAGCTTCCGAGTCGGCGACGAGTTTCTCGGCGTGTTGCTCCTCTTAGGGGGAGTGGCCTACGCCCTGCGCGGACGCGTTCGACACTTCGGTTGAGTTCTAGGGTGGAGCGGTGGATCCGGCCTCGTACACCCGCCGAGTCAGACTGCTCATCGCCCTCGTGGTGGCGGCAGTCGTCGTCCTGTTGGCCTGGATTCCCTACCTCGCCTACGAGTTGCCTGTTGACTACCGGACCCAGGGGTGGGTGCTCGCCTGGGTCGGCTACGACATCGCCATGTTGGTGGTCCTCGCGGTGTGCGCCTGGTCCCTCTGGCGTCACCGTCAGTTGGCTATTCCCGCGGCTCTCGTGGGCGGAACGATGCTGATCATCGACGCGTGGTTCGACATGGCCACCGCTCGCTCGGGCAGCGACTTTCTCACCGCCGTCGCCACGGCGGTCTTCGCGGAGATTCCCCTCGCCGCGGTGCTGTTCTATCTCGCTCGACGCTTCATCCGAGCCACCATGCTGAACGCCCAGCGGGCGGCCGGCGTGGAGATCACGGTGGTGTCCCTGCGCCGAGCGCCCCTCGCCTGGGGGGACGGGTGGACCCTGCCTAGGCCAGGCGCTCGGCGAGACGGGTGACCTCGTCGGCGAGGGCCGACGGAAGGCGCTCGCCGAACTGGGCGTAGTGCGCCTCGATCAGAGGAATCTCGCGTCGCCAGTCATCGACGTCGACACGGAGGAGTTCCTCGAGGTCCTCCTTCGCGATGTCGA
>JAKBAZ010000072.1 GCA_021826255.1 Actinomycetes bacterium | reverse complement strand
AATTCAATGCCTCCCACGTCGAAGTAGGCGAAGTTCTCCTCGACGGACACGACGTCGTCGGAGAGGCCGAGAAAGTCGGCCCACCACTGAGCGACAACCTTCGGCTCTGGCGCAAAGATCATCACCGATCGAACGATCGAGGACACGGTGACACCCTACGGGGCGTCGCGGGTCTCAGAGGACGAAACGGTACACATTGGTCTCTCGAGGAGAGAAGCCCAGGCGCACGTACAAGCGATTGGCCGCCTCACGGGAGGGGCGGCTCGTCAAGTCGACCGTCTTTGCACCGAGACGACGGGCGTGTTCGAGTGCGGTGGTGACCAACTCTTTACCCACCCCCTGGCCGCGGGCGGACTCGGCGGTCACCACGTCCTCGATGATGGCCCGGACTCCCGTCGGAATAGGAGCGACCAGCAAGGTCAACATTCCCACCACGTCACCGTCCACTTCCGCCAAAAAGAGAGTGAGCGCTCCGTTCTCGAGAATTCTTTGAAGTCCGTCGTGATCGAGTTCGGTCGCCGACGTACTCAACTCTGGCAAAAGACGGTTCACCGCCCGCAGGGTGGTCTCGTTGGCGTACGTCGCCGGGAATACTCGAATCACGACTCCCCCCTCCACACCGGTTGACGTAGGTCATCGTAGAAGACGTCAGCGGACTCGCCCCTAATCGCCCGAAAAATGGCGGGCGCCCAGCGTTCCGCCCCGAGAGTGCCCGCCGGCAGGGTGTCGGCGTCGAACCATCCCGCGTCCAGGCACTCCAGGGGATGGGGATTCAGCGTCCCCCCCGTAGCTCGACAGAGAAACACGAGCGAGTAGAGGGCCACCTTCGAAGCGCCGAGGCGCATTCCGTCGAGAACACCGATCAGTCGCACGACGTCCACGTCGATACCGGTCTCCTCGCGAACCTCTTTCACCACGACTTCGGGAGCGGAGTATCCCGGGTCGCACCACCCCGTGGGATAGAGCCACACCCCGGAGTCGGCGCGCTGAATCAGCAGTAGTTGCCCTTCGTCGTTCGTCACGATGGCCCCCACCGCGACCTTGGGGGTTACGTATCCCGGCGTTCCCGGTTCCACCCAGTCGAGCCACCGAGCCACGTGAGACGCTCGACTGGAGTCGCTCGGATCTCCATCGGCGCTCGCTCGGATATCGGCCGCCACGTGCAAAATCTCTTCGTAACGCTCTCGCTCAAACTGCGACTCGGTAAAAGCGAGACCGGTGCGTGCGATACCCGAGAGCGCCTCCACCCACCGATAGAGCTCATCTGGTGCCGTAGCCATCAGATACTCGTGGCGTCCAGAACCTCGTCGATGTCCCCCACGAGACCGGTGTAGAACTGGCCGAACTCACCGTAGAGGGTCGACGCCTCGTCGTAGCGCATGGAGTAGACGCAGTCCTTCAAATCGTCGGGACGAACGCCAAAGAGGGTCACCCCCCACTCCCAGTCGTCGAGGCCGGTCGAACCGGTCACCAGCTGGAGGACGCGTCCGCGAAACGCCTTACCCGATACGCCATGTTCGCGCATCAGGCGATCGCGCTCGTCAAAGTCGAGAGCGAACCAGTTGTGCTCTTCACCCCGGCGCTTCGACATGGTGTAGAAGCAGAACGCCCTCATGTCCGAAGGGGGCAAGGTCGGGTAGAGACGAGCGTTCAGCATGTGCTCGGGCATACCCGACGCATACTCCGACACCTCGGTGACGGATACGTAGGATTCGCTGACAATCAGTCCCGCCGCCTGCACTCGGGTCTGAAGTCGACGCAAATCCCACAGGTCTTCCCCGAGAACCATCACGCACACGTCCGCCTTCGCCCCCATAATCGCGGCCGTGACGACCTGGAGCCCCTTAGCAATCGCCTCATCCAACGCGGCGTGAAGCGCCCCGCGATCGACCGGCCCAGTGACGTGACAAAACAGGTGCAGGACGTTGAGGCCCTTGGCCGGAGCGAGCGGAGTGGTCATGAATCCATCCTAGGAACTCCCCTGTTCACTTCACTCCGAGAACGAACGAGACCCGGGGCGAAGCCCCGGGTCTCGTTCATCAACTCCACGAATGGGATTTAGAAGTCGTCCATCCCCGCGTTCGGCATGGCCGGAGCCTTCTCCTCGGGCTTGTCGACAATGACGGCCTCGATCGTCAAGAACAAGGCGGCAATCGACGCAGCATTCTGGAGGGCCGAGCGAGTCACCTTGGCGGCGTCAATCACACCCGCCGAGAGCAGATCCTCGTACTCGCCGCTGGCCGCGTTCAGTCCCGTCGTTCCGGTGAGCGAGCGCACCCGCTCCACCACGACGCCACCTTCGAGACCGGCGTTGACCGCAATCTGGGTCAGCGGCGCCTCCAGAGCCTTGGCGACCAACTTCGCTCCGGTCGCCTCGTCGCCGGACAGCTTCTCCGCCACGTCCAGCACGCGAGCTTGGCTGCGCAGAAGGGCGACCCCACCACCGGGAACCACACCCTCTTCGACGGCGGCCTTGGTCGTCGACACCGCGTCCTCAATGCGGTGCTTCTTCTCCTTCAGCTCGACCTCCGTCGCGGCTCCGACCTTGATCACAGCCACTCCACCCGACAACTTGGCGAGCCGCTCCTGAAGCTTCTCGCGGTCGTAGTCGGAGTCGGTGTTGTCGATCTCGGCCTTGATCTGAGCGATGCGACCCGCGACCTCGTCGGCCGAGCCCGCGCCCTCGACGATGGTGGTCTCGTCCTTCGTCACGACGACCTTGCGAGCCGAACCCAACAGTTCGACCGAGGCGTTCTCCAACTTGAGGCCCACCTCTTCGGCGATCACGGTGGCGCCCGTCAGAATGGCGATGTCCTGAAGCATGGCCTTGCGGCGCTCTCCGAAACCGGGCGCCTTCACCGCGACCGACTTGAAGGTCCCGCGAATCTTGTTCACGACGAGAGTCGCGAGGGCTTCACCCTCGACGTCCTCGGCGACGATGAGCAGGGGACGACCCGACTGCATGACCTTCTCCAACACCGGCAGCATGTCGCGAATCGAGGCGATCTTGGAACTCACGAGCAGGATGTAGGCGTTCTCGAGGACGGCCTCTTGACGTTCGGCGTCCGTCGCGAAATACGGAGCGATGTAGCCCTTGTCGAAACGCATTCCCTCGACGAGGTCCATGTCCATGCCGAAGCTCTGGCTCTCCTCAACGGTGATCACGCCGTCCTTACCCACCTTGTCGATGGCGTCGGCGATGAGCGAACCAATCTCGGCGTCGGCCGCCGAGATGGACGCGACTTGAGCAATCTGCTCCTTCGTCGACGCGGGCTGGGCCAACTCGTGCAACGACGCGATGGCCGCCTCCACGGCGGCCTCGATGCCCTTCTTCAACGACATCGGATTCGCGCCCGCGGCGACGTTCTTCAGGCCCTCGCGGACCATGGCCCACGCGAGAACCGTGGCCGTCGTGGTGCCGTCACCCGCGACGTCGTCGGTCTTCTTCGCGACCTCCTTGACCAATTCGGCGCCGAGGCGCTCGAACGGGTCCTCGAGGTCAATGTCACGGGCAATCGACACACCGTCGTTCGTAATAGTGGGGGCTCCCCACTTCTTGTCGAGCACGACGTTGCGGCCCTTGGGACCGAGCGTGACGCGCACGGCATCGGCCAACTTATTCATGCCCCGCTCCAGCGAGCGACGGGCCTCTTCATCGAAAGCGATCAGTTTCGCCACGGTGAATCCTCCTAGTGCGACGTGGCACCACGATTAGGTGCAGACACGATTCTAGCACTCGACACTCACGAGTGCTAACGCGCTAGGCCCCGCCCGCCACCGCCGGGACCAAGGAGACGGTCTGGCCTGATTCGAGTGGCGTGTCCAATCCATTGAGGAAGCGCACGTCCTCGTCGGCGACGAAGACATTCACGAAACGACGGAGCTCCCCCTTGTCGTCGAGGATGCGAAAGGCGATCCCGGGGTGAGCGGCATCCACGGCCAAGATGGCGTCACGGACGTTCGAGGCCTCGACGGGGACTTCGCCCGCACCACCCACGAGGGCTCTCAGTTGCGACGGGAGACGAACAATCACGCTCATGATGCGGCCACCAATTCACTAAAACCCAGCGCGGCCTGTGCCGACTCGAGCGACGGGGAGATCGTGTGGGTCACGGTGGCCGACTCCGCCACGGCGTCCAGTGTCTTTAGACCATGACCGGAGATGATGGCCACAATCGAGCCGTCCCGGTCCACCGTCCCGCGCTCGACCATCTGACGTAACGACGCGATCGTCACACCACCCGCAGTCTCGGCAAACACCCCCTCCGATTCGGCGAGGAGGGCGATGCACTCCAGGACCTCGGCGTCAGAGACCGAACCGCAGTCTCCGCCACCCTGACGAAGTTCGTCCAGCACGTAGGGGCCATCAGCGGGGTTACCGATCGCCAACGAGCGAGCAATCGTGTTCGGTCGCTGCGGCGTGACCACGTCCGCCCCCGAGTGAAACGCGCTCGCGATCGGCGAGCAACCGGTCGCTTGGGCCCCGAACAGCCGGGGCTGATCGCCCTCGACGAGTCCGAGCTCCCGGAACTGGCGAAATCCCTTAGCCACCTTGGTGAACTGAGAACCCGAGGCGAGCGGTACCACTACTTGGTCCGGTAGACGCCACCCCAGTTGTTCCACAATTTCGAAAGCCAGCGTCTTCGATCCCTCCGCGTAGTACGGGCGGAGGTTGACGTTCGCGAAGGCCCAGTCGGGGTGCTCGGCCACGAGCTCGACGCAGAGGCGATTCACATCGTCGTAGTTTCCCTCCACACCGAGCACCGTGCCACCGAAGATTGCGGCCATGGCGATCTTCGACTTTTCGAGATCGGCGGGGATGATGGTGACACTCGGCCACCCGATAAACGCCGCGTGCGCGGCCACCGAGGTGGCGAGGTTACCCGTCGAGGCACACGCCGCAGTGGAGAACCCCAACCGCCGCGCGCTCGACAGGGCGCACGAGACGACTCGGTCCTTGAACGATCCGGTCGGATTCCTCGTGTCGTCCTTCAACCACAACTCGCGAACGCCGAGGACCTTCGCTAGTCGATCGGCCCGACGAAGTGGGGTCCACCCCGCCCCGAGGTCCACCGGAGTCTCCCCGGAGTCGGGTAGAAGCGCGCCGTAACGCCAAATCGAGGACGGACCCGCTTCGATGGAGTCGCGCGTAACGACTCCCCGAGCCCCGGTCACGTCGTAACTGACTTCTAAGGGGCCAAAACAGAAGTCGCAGGAGTAGCGTGCTTCAGCAGGGTACGTGGTCTGGCACTCCCGACAGATGAGCCCAGTAGAGAAACTTTTCACTGCCTTTCCTTTCATCGAGCGGGCATTGGCACCTGGTCAAAAGCACAGCCTTTAACTGGTTGTCGCGACATCAACGGGCCCGTCCCTCAGTCGCTCTTGATGATTACGTGACATATTACCGGGGCTCTCGACTCTGTCAATCGAGGAACCGTAGAGTGTGCATAATGGCGCCCTTCGAGTCCCCCTGGACGCTGTCTCGCGACGACTTCGACGTCGGAGTTGTCGTGCAGCGCGACCCCACCTGCACCATCAGCGTGGTGATTCCGGCCCGCAACGAGGCCCCCACCGTCGGCGGCGTTATTGACGCCGTCGTGGACTGGGAGGGGGTCTGCGACGAGGTCATCGTGGTCGACGACGCCTCGAAGGACGAGACCGGACTTGTCGCTCGCGATCACGGAGCTCGAGTGATCCGGCGAGAGCACTCCACCGGCAAGGGTGCGGCGTTGCGCGCGGGGGTCCACGCGGCCCGGGGCGAGATTATCGTCTTCGTCGACGCCGACGTGACCAATATGCGCAGCGACTTCGTTCCCCGCCTGGTCTACCCACTGTTGATCAACCCGATGGTGCGATTGGTGAAGCCCTTCTACATTCGGCCCCTCCACCAGATGCCCCACGGTGGTGGCCGAGTCAACGAGTTGGTCGCCCGCCCTCTGCTCAGCCTGCTCTCACCCGGACTTGAACAAGTCCGTCAACCACTCGCCGGAGAGACGGCCATGCGCCGGGTCGTCTTGCAGGAGATTGACTTAGCCCCCGCCTACGGCGTGGAGATCGCCCTGCTCATCGACGTGGTGCGAACTTGGGGGCTTTCGTCCGTCGCGCAAGTCGACCTCGGCACTCGCCGCCACCGAAACCGACCACTCTCCGAACTTCGGCCGATGTCCGAGCAGATTATGCGAGTGGCGCTTCGCCGATACGGAATCGACGTACCGGCTTCTTAACCCAGGTCGGGACCGAGCACCACAATGACGTTGTCGCCGGTCGAACCGGTGACACTCGGAACTGCCGCTGCTGGGGCCAACGCCTGAGCCGCCGTCGACGCCACTCCGATAGAACCAGCAATGCTCACCGCCGCCCACTGGTAGCCCGGGTGGTAGTAGATGATGGTGGCGCCCACTTGCGGACCATTGAGGGCCGGCAGAGTGTCCCAGCCCAGGGTCAGGAGCTGATGCGTGTAGTTGCCCGCGAGACCCGCGACGGTGGTTCCGTTCGCTACTTGAACGTGCACTTGGGCCTTAGGAACGACGTGCTGGGGCGTCGTCGTGGTAGTGGAGTGTGGAGCCGTGGTGGTCGTGGTCGGGTGGGACGATGAGCCGCCCGTGGGTGCCGCTGAACTCGCCAAGTGAGTAATTGCCGCAAAGGACGCGCCCACGAAGATCACCAGAATGATCAGCATCCGGCCCAGCGGAGGTTGAAAGTGAGAGCCGGAGGTGGACGACGAGTTTCGCGGAGCCATTACCGCCAGCCTAGAGCGCCAGTCGCCCACTTACTAACCTGAAGGGACCAGCCGGTGTGGCGCAGTTGGCAGCGCA
>JAKBAZ010000071.1 GCA_021826255.1 Actinomycetes bacterium | reverse complement strand
TCGGTGACCTGGTACTTGGTGAACGCCTCTTCGATAAGCACCGGGGACCCTTCGTGACTATCTTCGGCTCCGCCCGCACTCCCCTCGACGCACCCGTCGCTCGGACAGCCGAGACGTTGGCCTCGACGCTTCGAGGAAAAGGGTGGATGATCGTCGCCGGCGCGGGTCCCGGAATCATGGCCGCCGCGGCGAAGGGGGCGGGTCGGGAGGGAAACATCGGGGTCAACATCGAACTGCCCTTCGAGCACGGCACGAATCCGTGGGTTGACGACCGCGATCACCACTTGGCGACGGCCCACTTTTTCACGAGAAAGGTCCTCCTCACTCGACGCGCCCACGCCTTCGTGGCCTTTCCGGGTGGTGTGGGCACGATGGACGAGCTCTTCGAAGTACTGACACTGCTCAATACGTCGAAGTCCCCGCCGGCCCCGGTGGTGCTGATGGATGAGCCGGGCGGAACGTTTTGGTCGACGTGGAGCCGTTTTATGGACCGAGTAATTGACGACGGATACTTGAGTCCGGGTGACGCGACGATGTATCGAGTTCTCGACGACGTCGATGCGGCCGTCGAGTATCTCGACTCCTTCTACCGCGTGTACCAGAGCTCCACGGTGAAAGATGGTGTGGCGCGGGTCGTCCTTCGTCGACCCGTGAGTGAGTCCACCAGGGCCGCGTTGTCGGAGATAGTGGGACCGGTGCACTTCGCCGACGACGGGCTCAGTTTTGACTACGAACACGACGGACGCCGTTACGCCCGTCTGCTGAACGTGATTCACCGGGTGAATCGTGACGAGGAGGACAGTCGTGGGTGAACCCTTTTTCGAGCCGCCAGTAGCGGGAGATGAGTACGGGGCGCTCTTCGGGGCTCTCGAGCGCCAGCGGGCCACCTTTCGCTACAAGTGCGACGACCTTGACGAGGCGGGCTTACGGGCGAAGCTCGCGACGTCGACGCTCTCACTCGGCGGTCTCCTCGTTCACCTCGCGCTCGTGGAGGAGTACACGGTGGGTGTGAAGATTGAGGGGGGTCGTCTTTCGGCGCGCTGGAGCGTGCTGAGTGAAGATGAGGGCGAGGGCGCGGAGTTCCAGTGGGCCGAGACAGCGAGCGCGCGTGAGATCTACAACCTCTACGACGAGGTTGTCGCTGAATGCCGTCGGCGACTCGAACGAGTGGCGGCGGGTGGACTGGACCAGTTGGTGGTTGCGGCCTGGCCCGACGGACGCCGGGCCAACGTGCGCCGCATCGTCACCGACCTGCTCGAGGAGTACGCCCGCCACACCGGACACGCCGACCTCTTACGCGAGGCCGTCGACGGCCGAGTCGGTGAAGACCCGCCGGCGACCTGGACCTGGCCGACCCGCTAGTCCTCGCTCGCTCCTCGCAGCAAGGACTCGGCCTTGACGAGGCTTCGGCGCACGCGAGCGAGTCGTTTCTCCAACTCTCGAGCGTCGTCCTCGTCCTCGCCACGTACCTGGGCTCGCAGGGCGTCGTAGAGGGCGTCGGACACTCGACGCTCGAGCGCGGCGACAGCGTCAGCGAGGTCGCTCAAGGACTCAGGCATCACGGACTTCAAACTCCCCGGCTCCGTGACGCCGGCGCAACTCTCGCTTGTCGAACTTGCCCACACTGGTGAGGGGCATCTCGAGCACGACGGCCCAGTAGTCGGGAATCCACCACGAGGCCACGTGGTCTCTCAGGTGCTCGCGCAGTGCGACGACGTCGAGGTCGTGACCCTCGCGAAGAACAACGAGGGCCAGGGGGCGCTCCTGCCACTTGTCGTGGGGCACGGCGATCACCGCGGCCTGGTGCACACTCGGATGAGCCATGAGGTGGTTCTCTAACTCCACGGAGCTGATCCACTCCCCGCCCGACTTGATGACGTCCTTTCGCCTATCGGAGATGACGACGAAGCCGTGCGCGTCGACGGTGCCGATGTCTCCGGTGCGTAGCCAGCCGTCGTGAAAGGACTCGGGGTCTCGTCCCTTGATGTAGCCCCCGGCGATCCAGGGTCCGCGCAATTCGAACTCGCCCACGCTGGCCCCGTCGTGGGGCAACGGGGTCCCCTCTTCGTCCACCACGCGGATCTCGACCCCGGCGACGAGGCGGCCCGTCTTCGCCCGGTAGAGAATCTCCTCGTCCCCGGTCGCCTCGGCCGGTGGCGTCGCGACGGCGACGAGAGGGCTGGTTTCGGTCATTCCCCAGCCCTGAAGCATGGTCAGACCCAACTCGTCGCGGTAGGCCCGAATCAGGGTGGCCGACACTGACGCGCCCCCGGCGACGAGGACTCGAAGGGAACTGAGATCGTACTCACCCGAGGAGGCGGCACGCAGGAGGTCCATCCAGATGGTCGGTACGCCGAGAGCGAGCGTGGGGCGAAGGTCGTGAATCGTCTGAGCCAACTGCTCACCCTTCAAGTACATCTGGGGCATGATCAGGTCGGCGCCACACCACAAGCCCCCGTAGGGCATGCCCCAGGCGTTGACGTGAAACATCGGCACGACGAGGAGGGCCCGGTCCGATTCGCCGAGAGCGATGGAGTTCTGGGTCTGAATCGCGAGTGAGTGCAGCCAGAGGGAACGGTGCGAGTACACGACGCCCTTCGGGTCCCCGGTCGTCCCGGAGGTGTAGCAGGCGATCGCCGGAGAGTTCTCGTCGAGATCGGGCCACTCGAAGTCGTCATTCACTGACGCCAGCAGGCTCTCGTAGTCGAGGTAGTCGAGGCCGTAGGAGTCCTGAGGGGTGCCGCTCACGATGAGGTGACGGGGGTGAATCGAGTTCCCCAGTCGCGCGAGGAGACCGAGCACGCTCGCGTCGGCGATGATGACGGCGTCATCAGCGTCGTTGATGACGAAGGCCAATTGGTCGGGAAAGAGTCGGAGGTTCAGCGTGTGCAGCACGGCCCCCATCGTCGGAACGGCGACGTAGGCCTCGAGGTGCGCTTGGTTGTTCCACATGAGAGTGGCCACCCGGTCACCCCGGGCGACACCTAAGTTCTCCAACGCGCGAGCGAGTCGGCGCGCTCGGCTGATGACTTCGGCGAAGGTCGCCTCTCGCGCGCCGGTCGCTTCGACAGTGAACACCCGCCGTTCGCTGTAGACCCGTTCGGCGTGGTGCACGATGTCACGAACCGTGAGCGGTGCGGCCTGCATGGTGGCGGGGAAGGAACTCATCGTGCCCCGATGCTAGAGCCTCGCTACCACGAGAGCGCGTAGGGGGTGATGGGGGCGGGTAGGGCCGTGACGCCGTTTCTCAGGTAGGCGTCGACTCCCGCAGCCGCCGAACGCCCCTCGGCGATAGCCCACACGATGAGCGACTGTCCCCGGACCGCGTCCCCGCAGGCGAAGACCCCGGTCTCACCCTCGAGGGAGGACACCCGCCACTCGTCGGTGACCTGAAGGGTTCCCCTTGTGGTGGTGTGCGCCTCGGCGTTGAGTCCTAGGTCGTCCAGTTCTGGCCCCACGAAGCCCGCCGCGATGAGGACGAGGTCGACCGGCTGGGTGACTACTTCGCCGGTGAGGTTGTGGCGAAGAACGATGGACTCAAGTCGGCTCTCTCCTCGAAACTCGAGAGTCTCGGTGGCAAAGACGCGTTCGCCACCCTCTTCGTGGGCCGAGGTGACCTTGTAGAGCCGGGCCATGGTCGGCCAGGGTTGGTCGGCGGGCCGAGTGGTGGGTGGCGTGTCCATGATCTCCACCTGGGTCACCGAGAGGGCGCCTTGACGGTGGGCCGTACCGAGGCAGTCGGCTCCGGTATCTCCCCCACCCAAGATGACGACATGGCGCCCTTCGGCGCTCACGGGGCTCGCGGGCCCTCCGTGGACGGCCCGGGTGGCCGCTTCGAGGAAGGTCATCGCCGGGTAGACACCCTCCAAGTGGGCCCCGGGGACGTCGATCCGTCGCGGAATGGTCGAACCGAGAGCCAGTACCACGGCGTCGAAGCGCGCGCGCAGACTCTCGAGAGGTTCTCCGCTCTCACCAATGGGGCTCGACGGGTGAAAGACGATTCCGACAGCCTCCATCGCCGCGAGACGACGGTCGAGCACGGCCTTTTCCATTTTGAACTCGGGAATGCCGTAGCGAAGCAAGCCACCAATCCGGTCGTTTCGCTCGAACACCTCGACGTGGTGTCCGGCGCTACGTAACTGGGCGGCGCAGGCGAGACCCGCCGGTCCCGACCCGACGACCGCGACCCGACGACCGCTTTCTTCGCTCGGCACCGCCTGGACCGGAATTCCGAGGGAGTAGGCGTGTTCGATGGTCTGCAACTCGATTCGCTCGATCGTGACCGGATCGCCCGAGATGCCGACGACGCAGGCCGATTCGCACGGGGCCGGACACAGACGACCGGTGAATTCAGGAAAGTTGTTCGTCGCGAGGAGTTGAGTCGCCGCGTGGTCCCAGCGCTGGTGGTAGACGTGATCGTTGAAGACCGGAATGCGGTTGCCGAGAGGGCACCCCTGCATACAAAAGGGAATACCGCAGTCCATGCACCGTGCACCTTGAGTCGAGATCGACTCGTCACTCTGGGGTTCGTAGACCTCTTTCCAGTCCCGAAGGCGAACCGGAACCGGACGATACGCCGGGGTCTCGCGCGAATACTCGAGGAATCCGGTGACCTTACCCATGGCGCATCTCGTCACGAATCCGCTGGTACTCCGACGTTTCGATTCTCACGAAGTTCATCCTTTCGACCCGCCACGACGCGAGAAGGTCCCGGGCTCGTTCGGATCCCGTATCGCGCTGGTAGCGCGTGAGGAGCTCGAAGAGACGCTGGTCGTCGTCCGCTTCGAGCGGATCGATCTCGTAGACGCCGGCGGCGAGGTGGTCGTGGACCTCCTGGTTCGGGTCGTAGAGGTAGAGCGTTCCCCCGGACATTCCGGCGGCCAGATTGCGACCAACCGCACCGAGAATGACGACGACTCCTCCGGTCATGTATTCGCAGGCGTGGTCTCCGGTTCCCTCCACGACGATGGTCGCACCCGAGTTACGGACTCCGCACCGTTCTCCCACGATGCCGCGAACGAAGATGTCACCACTCGTGGCTCCGTATCCGATCACGTTGCCGGCGATGATGTTGGACTCCGCGGCGAAGTCGGCCCGCGTCGAGGGCCGGATGATGACCCGTCCGCCCGAGAGGCCCTTTCCGGCGTAGTCGTTGGTGTCCCCGTCGAGCACCAGCGTGAGTCCTTGGGGAATGAAGGCCCCCAGCGACTGGCCCGACGAGCCCGTGAGGCGAACGGTGACGAGGTCGACCGGGGCGCGCGCGGCGCCGAGAGCGCGCGTCATCGCCGAGCCGGTCAGTGTCCCCACCGCTCGATTGGTGTTCGCGACATCGAGGTGGAGCGTAAGAGGCTCACGACTCTCGAGTGCCGCGAGGGCTTCGGACATGAACTTCCAGTCGAGAGCCTCGCCTAGTCCGTGGTCTTGAGACTGGGTGCGGCGTCGTTGATCGAGTGGGGTGGGTTGCAACAACGGGCTGAGGTCCAGTGTGTTGTCCACCTCGCCGAGTGACGTGGTGTCGAGTCGCGAGACGTCACCGATGATCTCGTCGAGGCTCCTCACCCCCATCTCGGCCAGGTACTCGCGCACCTCTTCAGCGATGAACTGAAAGAAGTTCTCGACAAACTCCGGCTGACCCGTGAAACGGCTTCGCAGTTCGGGGTTCTGGGTGGCGATACCGACCGGGCAGGTGTCGAGATGGCACACCCTCATCATGATGCAACCCGACACCACGAGAGGTGCGGTGGCGAAACCAAACTCCTCGGCTCCGAGCAACGCCGCGATCACGACGTCTCGACCGGTCTTGAGTTGGCCGTCAACCTGAACCGTAATGCGAGAACGCAGGCCGTTGAGGGCGAGCGTCTGGTGGGTCTCGGCGAGGCCCAACTCCCAGGGCGTACCCGCGTGCTTGAGCGACGTGAGTGGTGCCGCTCCGGTCCCCCCGTCGTGCCCGGAGATCAAGACGACGTCGGCGTGAGCCTTGGCGACCCCGGCCGCGATAGTTCCCACGCCCTGCTCGGACACCAACTTGACGTGGATTCGTGCCTGGTCGTTCGCGTTCTTCAGGTCGTAGATGAGTTGGGCGAGGTCCTCAATCGAGTAGATGTCGTGGTGCGGAGGTGGTGAGATTAGGCCGACTCCCGGAGTGGAGTGCCGGGTTTTGGCAATCCACGGGTAGACCTTGGGTCCGGGAAGTTGTCCGCCCTCTCCGGGCTTGGCTCCCTGGGCCATCTTGATCTGCAGATCGTCGGCGTTCACGAGGTAGCGCGAGGTGACGCCGAAGCGCCCGGAGGCCACTTGTTTGATTGCCGAGCGACGATTGAATCGAGGATCGGACGTGTCGAATCTCTCCTCGTCCTCTCCCCCCTCACCGGTGTTGGACTTGCCACCCAGGCGGTTCATGGCGATGGCGAGCGTCGTGTGAGCCTCCTCGGAGATGGAGCCGTAGGACATGGCTCCGGTGGAGAAGCGGGCGATGATGGACGCCGCGCTCTCGACCTCGTCAAGGGGCAACGGCGTGGCGGCCTTCTTCAGTCGCAGGAGGGACCGGAGGGTGACCGCGGCGCGAGACTGGTCGTCGACCATGCGGGTGTACTCGCGAAAGATATCGAAACGGCCTTCGCGGGTGGCGTGTTGGAGCTTTTGCACCGTGCGCGGGTTGAACAGGTGGGCTTCACCGTCTCGGCGCCACTGGTACTCCCCGCGAGAGCCGATCTCCACCCGTTCTCCGGGCAAGGGAGCGAAGGCCCGACGGTGGCCCTCGAGAACGGCCCCGGCCAGCCGATCGAGGGTGGCCCCACCAATACGTGAGCGAAATCCCGGGAAGTAGCGAGACAGGACCGACTCGTCGAGGCCGACCGCTTCGAAGAGTTGACTGCCGACGTAGGACGCCACCGTCGAGACGCCCATTTTG
>JAKBAZ010000070.1 GCA_021826255.1 Actinomycetes bacterium | reverse complement strand
GGAGTGCCAGGTTGGCTGAACCTCGTTCGGGAACCCAGTACTTTGCTACAAGGTGGACTGAACTACAAGCGGGAAGTCGCGCCAATTCAATACTCAACGGGGTTCCAACTTCGACGCCCCCAAGCTTTCGATCCTGAGAAGACCTCAGAGATGTGCGCTCCTCGGGCTCAATCCGGTACGACAGGGGATCGTGCAGGGTACTGACACCACCGGACAGATGACAAGCAGTGAGTCGTTTTTCTTGTACTCGGGAAGCGTGGCCACCTTGTCGAAGAGAGGCTGAACGATCGATGAGACCTCTGGCGACGGCAGTTTCGAGGCGCCGTCCATCATTACTAGGGGCTAGCCTCACCCTGTGATTCATCACGTTCAGGTCGCCTGTCCACCGGGAGGTGAAGACCTCGAACGCGCATACTACGGCACGACGTTGGGTTGGGAAGAGTTGCCAAAGCCCAAACTCCTCGCAGCTCGCGGCGGATGTTGGTTCCGCGTCCCCGGAATGGGTGGCCCCGACGGCGAACTGCACGTCGGGATTGAACGGGACTTCGTTCCGGCGAGAAAGGCTCACCCGGCGTTCGTCGTCGAGGTCGATCTCGTCGCGGCACAGCTCGCGCGCGGTGGCTACGAAGTGACGTGGGCTGATCCGCTCGAAATCCCGGGGACTCGACGATTCCATTCCTTTGATGGTGTGGGCAATCGAGTGGAATTTCTCGAAGGATAAGGGCGAATCACGACGTCGCTTTAAGTATGTGGAATAACTCACGGACCTCTTACCAAGAGCCCGAGAAGGCAATGCTTCTCTCCGTAAGTCGTTGATGTCCTCAGCCGGGGATTCAGGCAACACCTTCGCCTCGTTCGATGAATAGCGACAGGCGTTTCTCTCGCCACCGCACTTCTCATCGCCGGTTTAGGTACTTCTTAGTACGGGCCGAAACAAACACGTAATGCTGTCACGTTGCGGGACATCGAAGTGAGGCTGGTGCACCACGGAAGTCACGTGGATGCGCCAACTCCCTACCGCACGACACAGACCGAGGATTCATGCGCATCGCCACCCCCCCGTACTTCGATGGCGGACCCGCCGCGCCGGCGCGCACGCTGGCCGACATTTTTCGCGAGACCTTCCAGCAGTTCTCCGGGGAATTGGCCATCGACGACGGAGTCACTCGGCTGACGTACGGTGAGTTAGAAACTCGCATTCACGAACTCTTCACCTCCTTCGCAACCTACGGCGTGGGTCCGGGAGAACGAGTCGGAATTCGTCGTCGCTCGGGCACCGTCGACTTGTACGTAGCGATTGCCGCCACGTTGCTCTCGGGAGCCGCTTACGTCCCCGTCGATGCCGAGGACGGCGATGACCGGGCGCAGTACGTATTCGCGGCGGCCGACGTCGCCATCGTTCTCGACGACGACGGCGTACAACCTCGGCGACCCGGGTCCTCCCAGCCCCAGTCCCCGCAGCCGGACGACGAGGCGTGGGTCATCTTTACCTCGGGTTCGACCGGACGCCCGAAGGGCGTGTCCATTCGCCACCGGGCCGCGGCCAACCTGGTCGACGCCGAGTTTGATCTCTACGGTGCCTCCCGCCCCCTCGGGCCCGGGGACCGCGTGGGGGCGGGACTCTCCGTAGCCTTCGACGCCTCCGTTGAAGAAATGTGGTTGGCGTGGAGATCCGGTGCTTGTCTCGTTCCCTTGAACAAGGCGGATATGAGGTCCGGTCCCGACGTCGCCTCCGTCATCGCCCGACGCGGTCTGACGGTTCTTTCCACCGTGCCGAGCCTCCTCATGAGTCTCACCGATGAACTCCCGGACTCGTTACGACTCATCATTCTCGGGGGTGAAGCGTGTCCCGCTGAGTTAGTCGATCGACTGGCCCGTTCGAGTCGAGAGGTGTGGAACACCTACGGCCCGACGGAGGCCACCGTGATTGTGTGCGGCGAGAAACTCAGTCCCGGTCAGGCCATCACCTTGGGTCGGCCCATTGCCGGGTTGAGACTCGCCGTGGTCACTGCCTCGGGCGAGATTGTGAGTAATGACGGGGAGGGCGAACTCGTCATCGCCGGAACCGGACTCGGTCACTATCTCACTGAACCCGAGCCCTCCCCCTTTCGCCCCTTGCCCGCACTGGGGTGGAGTCGCGCGTACTTCACGGGGGACATCGTTCGTCTGATTGAAGGAGAGATCCACTACGTAGGACGCCGCGACGACCAGGTGAAGATTGCCGGACGTCGAATCGAGCTCGCCGAGGTCGAACGCGTCGCCCGTCAAATTCCGGGAGTGCGTCACGCCGCTGCGGTGGTCCGAAAGGACGATGACGACTCCTCCGTGCTCGTCTGTTACGTCGTCGCCGAGGCGGGAACCTCGAACGCCGATATCCGTTCAGGGCTTCGACGCGGACTACCCGCCGGAGTGGTCGCTCGACTGGGTCGACTCGACGAACTCCCCCTCTCGACGGCGGGAAAGGTACTGCGAAGTGCTCTACCCTGGCCCCTCGAGCCCGAGGAGCTTGGTGAGTTTGACGATGTTCAGCAGCGGACCATCGCGACGGTGTGGCGTGAGGTGCTCGGGCCGATTGGCCTGACGTCAGACAGCAACTTCTTCGAGGTGGGCGGTGACTCCACGCGGGCCGCCCGCGTCGTCGTTCGACTCCGGGAGAATTTTCCCTCCGTTGCGGTCGCCGACCTTTACCACACGCCGGTGCTCCGCGACTTCGCCGCTCACCTCCTCTCCAAGGTGGATTCCACGAGTACCCACACCGAACGACACACCCCGCGCCGGGGCCTTCGCCACATGCTGTTCTCCTTCGCCGCCCAGAACGTGGCGGCCCTCTGGTGGGTGGGCGGGGTCATCTTTCTGAATCAATTCGTCACCAAACACGGCCTCGGATCCCACTGGGAGATGAGTCAGGCCCTCTTCGTGGCGGCCCTGTTCGTTACCCTCCCCGGTCGCCTCTTCGTCGCCGCAGTGCTCGTTCGGCTCATGACCATTCGACTACGCCCCGGGCGTTTTCGTAGCGGTGGGTGGACCCACCTTCGACTCTGGAGCGCCGAGCGGATTGAGGCCATCCTCGGGGTGGCGAACGCGGCTGGTTCCTCGTGGATGAACCTCTACGCCATCTTTCTCGGCTGTCAAATCGGTCCGGGCGTGACTCTCCTCTCGCCGCCGCCGGCCACCGGACTCCTTCTCATGGGAGCGAACAGCGTGGTCGAGCCCGAGGTCGACCTCACCGGGTGGTCCGTCGACGGTGACGACATCGTCGTGGACTGGATTCGCATCGGTCACTCCTCACGCGTCGCCTCGCGGAGCGTCCTGAGCGAGGGCGTCTTCATCGGTGACTCGTCGACGGTGGAGCCCTTCTCCACCGTCGTCGACGACGTGGCGAGTGGCCGACGAGTCGCCGGAGCTCCCGCCCGCGACGTGGGTGACTCTCCCGCGACCACGGTGAATCCTCACTCACTCACCTGGCGACTGCTCTACATGAGTGCGGCCTTCATCCCGTCTCTCCCGTTGGTTCTCGCCACTCTCGCTGACCTCGTCGTCTTCGCGACGACCGGCCCGGTGAAGGAGAAACACTTCGGACACCTGATGACCTGGGGCCTCCAGTGGGCACCGGCTCTGACGTTGCTGTCTCTGGTGATCTACGCCGCGACGACCATCCTCATCACTCGTGTGGCGGGTCGTCTCACCCACGAGGGTGTCCACCCGACGAACTCTCGGGTCGGACTGGCCTCCTGGATCGTCGAGGTGATGTCCAACCGAGCCCGCACCCTGGTCTTTCCCGTCTACGGCACCATGGCCGCGTCGTGGTGGGTGCGCGCTCTCGGTATGAAGGTTGGTCCCGGTTCCGAAGTCGCGACCGTCCACGGGCAACTCCACCTGGTCGACGTGGGTCACGAGTCCTTCCTCGCCGACGACGCCCTCCTCGCGCCGCGCGAGGTGCTGGGGGGCCACGTTCGTCTAGGGCGGGTGACGACCGCGCCCCGCACCTTCATCGGAAACTCCGCGCTCGTTCGTGGAGGCTCTACTCTCGAGTCCCACTCCCTCATCGGAGTATCGACACTCGCACCCGCCGTCGCCGACTCCGGAGCCTCCTACTTCGGCGTGCCACCTCGTGAGTTCGCCCGTCCCAGCGTCAGCGTGGACGACCGCACCACGTTTCGCCCGAGTGCTCGCGTCCGTCGTCAGCGGGCCTTCGTGGAGTCCCTACGAGTCGTTCCACTCATTCTCAGCATCGTCCTCGCCGAGTTCACCTTCCTCGTCACGTTGCGAGTGAGCGACATCCTCGGGCTCCTCGCCGTACCCGTCGTCGCCATGGTGCTGTACCTCGCGGCACTCGTGGCGGGAGCCATCGCGATCGCCGCCAAGTGGGTACTCGTCGGACGCGTCTCGCCCGGATCGCACAGCTTGTGGACACCCTTCGTGTGGCGAAACGAACTGGCCTGGTGTTTCATCGAAAGCTTGGCATTACCCTGGATCGAACCGACTCTTCTCGCTACTCCGCTGTTCGCCAGCTTTTACCGGGCCCTCGGAGCGAGGATTGGTCGAGGCGTGTGGCTTGAGACGCGCTACCTCGATGAACCCGACCTCGTCGACATCGGTGACGGCGCGGTGGTGTCTCGATTCTCCGACCTGCAAACCCACCTCTTCCACGACCGGGTGCTGAGTCTTGGTCCCATCACCATCGGTGACCACGCCATCGTCGGGAGTCGGACCTTCGTGCTTCCCGACGCCCACGTCGGCGAGGGCACGGTGGTACACGCCGGGTCCCTCGTTCCGCGGCACGAGAACCTACCGGATCACACCTCCTGGCAGGGCATTCCCGTGGCGGCGGCCCACGCACCCCAACTGGCGTGACAGTCCCCTCGCTCACCCTTCTGAGCGACAACGACCCCCACTCTCTCCGGCGACGTGCACGGAGTCTCGCCACCGAGGACGTCGTCTCGCGCAGCTACGCCGACCCCTTCGCAGTTGTCGCGTCGTGGACTCGAGAGGTGGGTGTCGACATTGTGCGCCCGGTCGACGATGACCGATTCTCCCTCGACGACCCCGACTTTCGAGCGTTGATCATGAGCCCCGAGGACTGCTCGGCCCGGGGTTCCAGGTCCACCGTCAGTGCCTGGGACATCTGGAGTTCGAAGGAAGCCGCGGCCAAAGCCTCCGGTGACCCCTTGGGTTACGTCCCCGCCCAACACTTCAGCCCGTGTCTGTGGCCCGAGGGACGTCTCGGGCCGTGGCGCGCGCTGCGTATTGCGGGTCTTCCGGACGAGCTCACGGGGTGGGTGGTGTTCCTCGACGAGGTGGCGGGGACGTCGTCCGCCATGGCGGCCCTTCGCGCGATACCGAAACCTCACGATCGCGACGATGTATGACTATTTACACAGTGTAAATATTTTTCATCCATCTTTCGACAACAGTGCAGATGGCCGAACGACGGTCAGCATTCGGGCCCAACTCTCCTGATTATCGTATTCATTGGAGAATTCAACACCGTGTCCAGTTGACGCGACCTCATGAGATTCTCTCGCCCGTCGTTCTCGTCCAACGTTTCACAAGGGCGGTGATGTTTTATGCATTTCTCACGGGGTCTCTGAGCGCGTTTTAGGTGGGACCTGCAGGATGGATACATGGAGGAATGAAGCCGAACGAGCGACCATCGGCTTCGACACAACTATGCACTGGATTCTGATGATCCCCCTCATGATTCTCGGATTTGCCCTCGCGGTGGTCCCGGTCTTGGTGGGGATGTTCCACGACCGACAGGGTTTCTCCGTCTCGAGCCACCGAGAGCTCGCGGAGTCACTCGACGCCACGGACGACCACGCTCGACTGGTTCTCGCCGCCCAGCACTCGTAGTCTCACCCGGCCGTCTTCGTCCACCCGGACGACATCTTCTCCCCCCAGAAGACGTCGTCCGGGTGGAGTCACGTCGGGGCTCGAACGAGACACGACGTCGCGAGACCTGGGTAGGGTCGAGGGTGTCAAAGGAGGTGACGTGCGGGTTGAAGAGTTGGGTCACGTCGTTCTCTACGTCAGAGATCTCGAGCGGTCCGTCCGTTTCTACCGAGACGTACTCGGCTGGCCCGTCGTCGAAGACGGGCGCCACCTCGAGCACCCCCTCCCTATCGCCGTTTTTCGGGGCTCGGCGGAGCGCACCCACCACGAACTGCTCTTGATCGACGTGGGTCCCGACGCGGCGGCCCTCCCCGCGGGTCGCCGCGTCGGGCTCTACCACTTCGGGGTCAAGATTGGAAGTCACGACGACGATTTGCGAGAGGCGCTGGAGCGACTGGAGCGTCACGACGTGGCGCTTCTGGGCGCCACGGACCACACGATGACCCACTCGCTCTACGTCTCCGATCCCGACGGGAACGAGGTGGAACTCTACATTGACGTTCCGGGAGTCCAGTGGAACGACCCCCACCTGTGGTCCGACCCTCGCCCTAGACCCCTGCGACTGTGAGACGCCGTCTGCGACGGATCGTCGCTCTGTGCGCCCTTCTACCGGCGTTGCCCCTCGTCGCGTCACTGCCCGCCCGCGCCCAGAGTTCCCCGTACGTCGTGGTCGCCCTGGGCGACTCGTACGCCTCGGGGGAGGGGCTCTACGCCGGAGCCACCCCGTCGTCTCCCGGGAGCTGGTTGACTCGCGGAAACCACCCGGC
Organism: Actinomycetes bacterium; assembly: GCA_021826255.1. GTDB lineage: Bacteria > Actinomycetota > Acidimicrobiia > Acidimicrobiales > RAAP-2 > RAAP-2. The sequence goes on along the minus strand of JAKBAZ010000070.1, from coordinate 334 downwards.
TCCCCACGATGACGGGTGCCACCGGTCGCCCTACGCCTACCCCGAACTCGTCGCGAGCGCCATCGCCCGCCGCCTTCGTCGACCGGTGACGCTCCGCTTTCTCGCCTGCTCCGGCGCCACCACGTCGGACCTATGGCCCACCACAGTCCGTTCGCCCCTCCTCGCGGGACCAGAACATCTCGAGGCTCCTCAGGTGAGCGCTCGAGCCCTGCGTCAGGCTGATCTCGTGACCGTGACCATCGGCGGAAACGACGTGTCCTTCGTCAGTGTGCTCGCCACGTGTGAGTTCCAACCATCCCTCTGCTCCGGTAGCACCGGGGCGCTACTGGCCGCC
>JAKBAZ010000069.1 GCA_021826255.1 Actinomycetes bacterium | reverse complement strand
TGTCCTCGGTCTCACCAGAGCGGTGGGAGATCACCGCCGAGTAGTGGGAGCGATGAGCGAGCGCCACGGCGTCGAGCGTCTCCGACAGCGTCCCGATTTGATTGACCTTGACGAGAATCGAGTTCGCGACGCCTCGTTCAATTCCCTTACCCAACAACTCCGAGTTCGTCACGAAGAGATCGTCGCCCACGAGTTGGATTCGCTCACCCAAGCGGTCGGTCAACGCCTTCCAGCCGTCCCAGTCCTCCTCGGCCATACCGTCCTCGATCGACACGATCGGGTAGCGATCGGCGAGGTCGGCCCAGTAGTCGACGAGTTCCATCGACGACAGCACTCGTCCCTCACCGCTCAGGTGGTACGCGCCGTCTCGGTAGAGCTCGGACGTCGCCGGGTCGAGCGCAATGGCCATCTCGCGCCCCGGCTCGCGCCCGGCCGCCTCGATGGCCTCCATGAGAACCTTGACGGCCGTCTCGTTGTCGGGCAGGTCCGGGGCGAATCCCCCTTCGTCACCCACGGCGGTGTGCAGGTCCCGGCGCGCCAGCACGCCCTTCAGGGCGTGGTAGGTCTCGACCCCCCAGCGCAGCGCTTCGGAGAAACTGGCCGCACCGATGGGCATCACCATGAACTCTTGAAAGTCGATCGAGTTCTTCGCGTGGACGCCACCGTTGACGACGTTCAACATGGGAACGGGCAAGACGTGGGCGTTCACCCCTCCGATGTACTGAAAGAGCGGGAGTTCGGCCTCCATCGCCGCGGCCTTGGCCGTGGCGAGTGAGACGGCGAGAATGGCGTTGGCGCCGAGTCGGGCCTTGTTCGGCGTGCCGTCGAGGTCGATCATCGCCTGGTCGACGGCGCGCTGATCGTCCGCCTCCATGCCCTCGAGGGCGCTAAAAATCTCCGAGTTCACGTAGCCCACCGCGGTCGTGACCGCTTTACCCAGGTACTCGCTGCCCCCGTCGCGCAGTTCCACTGCCTCGTGGATTCCCGTCGACGCACCCGAGGGTGAGATCGCTCGACCCACTGCTCCGGACTCGAGAACGACCTCCGCTTCCACGGTGGGGTTGCCTCTCGAGTCCAAGACTTGACGGCCGATAACGAGTTCAATGGCGCTCATGGGCTGCTCCTTCGGGGGGATTGAACGCTCCCCAGGCTACTCTCGCTCGCCCCCTACGACGGGTTCACTCCCTCGAGTCGACGAATCGTCTCGCGCACGACGCGCGCTCGCTCTCGCAACACGCCCTCGACGTCGAGTCCCGCGGACGCTCCGCGCTCGACGAGGGCCTCGAGAGCGTCAGCGAGGTCTTCGGCCGATACTGGGAGATCAGCGGAACTGAGGGGTGTCCCCGACGCGGGCGCGAGACCGACCGAGGCGCCGCGGCGCTGGAGCTTCTGGATGAGGGCGAGGGCCGGCAGTGAGAAGGGAACGCCATCGGTGACCGACTCTCGGCTCTTCTCCACAGCCTTCCACTCCTCCCAACGCGCTTCGACCTCGGCGGCACTGGCCACCTCCTCGTCGCCAAAGACGTGGGGGTGGCGAGAGATGAGCTTGCCCTCGAGGGCCTCGACCACGTCGAGGAGGGAAAACGAGCCAGTCTCGTCGCCGAGTTCGCAGTGAAACACAATCTGGTAGAGGACGTCACCCAGCTCCTCAACGACGTGAGCTCGGCTCACCTCGTCCACCTCTCCCGAGGCCTCGGCGGCGGCGAAGTTCTCGAGGGCCTCGAGGGCCTCGTAGGTCTCCTCCACGAGGTGGCGCACGAGCGAGCCGTGCGTCTGCTCTTGATCCCACGGACACTCCGCTCGCAGGCGACGCGCGAGGGCCACGAGGTCCTCAACACCTTGGCCCACACTCGGCCGGTGAGTCACGTAGACCGAGGTGAGGTGGTCGACGGGCCCCTCGCTCAGTCGCCCCGCGGTGGTGTGGCGAATCTCCTCATCACCCAGTCCGGCGTGGTGGACGAGAGTCACGGGAGTGGAAGGTCCGAGAACGTCGGCGAGGTGGGCCATCACCGCCGGCGAGTAGGTCTGGAGAATGAGCCACGGCCCGGGCCCGCTCGGAAACTCGTCGGCGAGGGCGTCAACGAGGCGAATCCCTTTAGCCATCGGGTCGATCCCGAGGGCCACGCTCGCGACGTCGAGGACCGACACCGCCGGTTCCACGAGAAGTTCGACGTCGGAGTGTTGGCGTAGTCGCTCCACGGTCGACTCGGCGACCACGGGCGATCCCGGTACCGCGTAGACCACCTCACCGTGACGGTGGGCCAGGTCCACCAGGTCCGCCACGATCTGTTCGTAGAGCTCGTCGAAGGACTCCGCCACGTCGTAGAGCGCGTCGTAACTCTCGAACTCTCGGCCCTCGACGGCGGGGTGTCGTCTCGTGCGCAGTCGCACCACGGGGCCCTCGAGGGCGCGCCGGGCCGACTCCGTCATCATCTCGGCCCCGCCAGGGCCGAGACCTACAACTCGTACGCGGGGGCTCACTGGTACGGAGTGGTCGCCGTCGTGGTGAGCAGAGTTGTACTCGCCGTTCCCGAACTCGTGGGCAGATTAGGGACGAACACCTGGGGACCCGAACTCGCGAGGCCCCAACGACCAATGGCTGAGGCGACGGTCACCGCGTCTCGAAAGAGCAGCTGGGCCTTCGTCGTACTCGCGAGAGCGGCGTTAGCCTTCTGGGCGTCGGCCAGGACCGTCGTCGCCGCCTGGGCGTAGGTCGTGGGCTTCACCGACGTCACGGCCAAGAAGAGGTCGTCGGTGCCCGAGCCGTAGGTAATGGCGTGCACCGTGGTGTTGTAGTGGCCCACCGCCTGGCCGGCGACGTCGGAGCGCAACGAGACGTAGCTCGACGAACCGGGTGAGAAGCAGCCGAGTGACCCGCCCTTCAGGCGAGAACTGTCGATGGAGAACCGACGCGCGAGTTGGGCCACCGACTCGCCCGAACTGGCCGCCGCGAGAAAAGCGCTCGCGCGACTGGGAGTAACGACCGCGGCCGAGACGCACAGGGTGTCGTAGTTCGAACGGTGCTGGGCGTAGTAGGTCGCGAGAGCCGCCGGAGTGAGCGAGATCGCCCCCGGAAGCGTGGAGACGAGGTAGAGCGAGTCGGCCTCGGCGCGCACTTGAGCCTCACGCATGGGAGCGGGCATCTCCGAGAGGGCCGTCGTCGCGCTCACCGGACAGGTGTACTGCACCGAGGTGGCGGCGTTTTGCATCTCCGTCGCCAGAATCTGCTCGGCCTGGCTCAACTCGGTGGCGCTCGGACGGTGGTGAAGAACTCGTTCCACCTGGTCCACAATCGCGAGACCCTCGACGCGGATGTTGGACCACGCCGCCGCACCCGCCGCCGACAGAGTGTCGCGGGCGCCACCCGGACCTATGTTGGACGAGGTCAACGCGTCGTAGTAGCACTGCAGGCCACTATTGGAGCGCAGCGCCGCCAGCTCACTGGACCACTCGGCGAGCGACACCGTCTGCGAGTTCACCGAGAGGGCCGGGGTGCTCGACCGCAGACCGAAACCCACGGCGATGGCCGCGGCGAGGACGACTACGAGGATGATTCGACGCACGACTCCATGCTAGTTATCACGACGCGACGAGTTCGTTGAGCCACGCCAGCAGCGCCGGAGCCGACGTGAGGCTCGCGCTCTCGACTCGCACTTCCCTCGCCGTCTCGTCGTAGGACTTGGAGGAGTGGAGTCGGCGTAGCCGGATCTGCTGTGACACGCTCAAGGTCAGGGGGGCCACCCGAATGAGCGGGGTAGTCCTCACGCCCGGGCGAGCCGGCGACACGCTCAGAGAGTGCACACCCAGTTCGAGGCACCTCACCCGAAGTCGAGCCAGATCGAGAAGGGTTCTCGCCGGCGCGGGTGGTGAGCCGTAGCGGTCCTTCCACTCCGCTTCGAGATCGTCGAGATCTTCGAGGGAGCGGAGGGCGGCCAGTCGCCGGTACGCCTCGAGTCGCGCGTCGTCAGCCTCCACGTAACTCACCGGCAGGTGGGCGTCGCCAGGAATGTCGAGTACGAGTTCGACCGGTTCCACCTCCGGCTCGCCCGAGGCGTCGCGCACCGCCTCGGCGACGAGTTGGATGTAGAGATCGAAGCCCACCGCGGCCATGGACGTTCCCGACTGCTCGTGACCGAGGAAGGTTCCCGCTCCGCGGATCTCCAAGTCCCTCATGGCGATCTTGAAACCACTCCCGAGAGCCGTGTTGTCCCCGATGGTGCGAAGGCGTTCGTAGGCCGTCTCACTCAACACCTGGGCGGGGGCGTGGAATAAGTAGGCGTAGGCGCGTTGACCCGAACGCCCCACTCGTCCGCGCAGCTGGTGCAGCTGGCCGAGTCCTAGTCGCTCGGCGCGGTCCACGATGAGGGTGTTCACCGAGGGCAGGTCGATGCCGTTCTCGACGATGGTGGTGCACACCAGCACGTCGAATCGCCGTTCCCAGAAATCGATCATCACTCGCTCGAGGGTGCCCTCGTCCATCTGTCCGTGGGCGATCGCCACTCGAGCGTCAGGCACGAGGTGCGTGAGCCGTCGGGCCACCTCGTCGATGTCCGAGACCCGATTGTGAACGTAGAACACTTGACCTTCGCGAAGCAGTTCGCGCCGGACGGCCTCGATGACGGCGGCCTCGTCGTACTCGCCCACGTGAGTCAAGATGGGGCGACGATCCACCGGTGGGGTTTGAACCATGGAGAGATCGCGCAGTCCGGAAAAGGCCATCTCGAGGGTGCGCGGGATCGGCGACGCCGACAGGGTGAGGACGTCGACTCCCACCGAACGGGCCTTGATGGCCTCCTTGTGGTTGACGCCGAAACGTTGCTCCTCGTCGACAATGAGGAGCCCGAGGTCTCGAAAGGTCACCTGTTCACTCAGGAGCCGGTGGGTCCCAATCACCACGTCGACGCGCCCCTCGGCCAGCCCGTCGAGGGTCGCGCGGGCGTGAGCGTCGTCGACGAATCGACTGAGCAGTTCAATCCGGGCTGGAAATCCCGCGAAACGCTCAGTGAAGACCTGGTGGTGCTGTGAGGCGAGCAGGGTCGTCGGCACGAGGACGGCCACCTGCTTGTGATCTTGGACGGCCTTAAACGCCGCGCGAACCGCGATCTCGGTCTTGCCGAACCCCACGTCGGCGACGATGAGTCGATCCATCGGGCGCTCCGACTCCATGTCGCGCTTCACCGCCTCCACCGCCGCCGCCTGATCGGGAGTCAAGGGGAAGGCGAACTGCTCTTCCATCTCTCGCTGCCACTCGGTGTCGGGGGAGAATGCGAACCCGCGCGCCACGGTGCGTTCGCGGTAGAGGTCGACCAACTCTTGAGCGATGATGAACGCCTCCGCCCGCGCCCGCGCCCGGGTTCGCTGCCAGTCCGCGCCACCCATCTTGGACAACGTCGGATGCTCGCCACCCGAGTAGGGCGTGAGAGCGTCGATCATCTCCGTCGGCCAGTAACTGCGACCGTCTTTGAACTCCAGTATCAAGTAGTCCCGGGTCAGTCCGTTTATTGCCCGCGTGGTGGTTCCGGCGAACTTCGCGACGCCGTGCTGGCGGTGCACGACGTAGCTCCCGACGGAGAGATCGTCGAAGAACCCGTCGACCGCCCGAGTGCGGGTTCGCGCAACGCGGTGAACGCTGCGCCGTCCGGTGATGTCCGACTCCGACCAGACGGTGACTCCAGAACTCTCCACCCGAAATCCGAGGGGCAGACTCGAGACCACCACGCTCACGCGCGACTCGAGCACCTTCTCGGGGTCGGTGGAGACGTCGAGTCCCTCGGCGCGCAGCTGATCCGCCACGCGTTCGAGGGAGCCCTCGTGCGACGTCGCGACCACCGCGAGGTGGTTTCTCCCCGAGGCCGTGACGTGAGTGGCGAGCCGGGAGGGATCACCCTGGACGGGCGGCGGGGAACTCACCACGACGTCGTCGGCGAACGCCCCGTCCATCGCGAGATCGGAGTCGCGAAACACCTGGGTCGCGGGGACGTGAAGGAGCGGGATCGTCCGATCAGCCCCCCACGTTGTCGCCACGACGTCGGTGAGTTCGCGCTCCTCACTCAGTAAGTCGTCGAGTCGGGAGCGACACGACGCGGGGTCGACGACGACGACATGGTAATTGGCGGCCTCATCGAGCAGCGTTCGAGGAGTCTCACAGAACAGGGGCATCCACCCCTCGAGGGCGTCGAAGAGGTGTCCCTGGGCAATCCGGTCGAAGACGTCTCGGCCAAAGGACGCGTGGCGAGCGAGTTCGTCCGCTCGCTCGCGCGTGGCCGCGTCCGGTAGCCACTCGCGCGCGGGCGCAATCTCCACGCCCACCACCTCGAGCACCGAACGTTGGGTGCCCACGTCGAAGTACGCCAGGCGCTCAATCTCGTCACCAAAGAAGTCCACGCGGACCGGAAACTCCTCGTCGGGGTCCCAGACATCGACGATGCCGCCCCGAACCGCCATCTCGCCCCGGTGTTCGACCAGGGTCTCTCGCCGATAGCCCCGCTCGATCAGGGCGGCGACGACGACGTCTCGCGCGACGGACTGGCCCCGCTCGAGGCGCACGAGGGGCACGGGAGCGTGGGGGGCCACCAGCTGGGCCACCCCCCGCACGGACGTCACGATGAGTCGCGGTCCTCGACCCTCGTGAAGGAGCCAGCGGAGTCGCGCTCGCGCGGCCATCGTCGTCACTTCGGGACTCACTCGTTCCAGGGGGTGAGTGTCCCAGGCTGGCCAGAGCGCCACTTCGGACGACTCGTCGAAGAGCGCCCGGGCGGCCTGAGTAATCGCCTCGGCGTCACTCGAGGAGGCCACGATGGCCACAGTGGGTCCTCTCAAGAGTGCGACGCTGCTCAACGCCAGTGGCGTGGTGGCCCCGTTCGGGACGAGGCGGCGCTCCTCGAGGGCGCGAGCAATATCCGGGGCGACTCGCTCGAGAACCCTCGCGAGCCCCCGAGGGTTAGAGTCCACCGTTCACCCGTGCCTGTGCTCCTTCTGGCCCCACCTCGATGATCTCCTCGAGGGCCCGCGCGCC
>JAKBAZ010000068.1 GCA_021826255.1 Actinomycetes bacterium | reverse complement strand
GCGGCAGTCCGGGGAACAGAGTGCACTCGAGGCGCGAGGTGGACTGACCCGTCGTGTTCGCTCCCGAGGCCGGACCCGTGGCGCGGTTGAGTAGATACCCACCGACACCGGCGAGAGCCAGGAGAAGCGTGGCAACGCTGACGACGACTTTGTGACGCATGTGGAACTACCTCCGCTCGGGATGTTACCGGGACGGCGTCCTTCGTCAGTCCAGGCGGCGCAGCTCGGACCGATACCGTGCGGTGTTACCCACGTAGAGGGCCGCCCCGGCCGCGATGTCGTCAGGGTTACTCAACTTCTCGCGAATAGTAGCGGGAATGCCGAGGGCGAGCGATCCCGGGGGTACGACGGTCCGATTACGCACGACGGCACCCGCCGCGACCGTGGCGTCGGGACCCACGCGCACCTCGTGGAGAACCACCGAACCCGACCCCACGAGGCTGCGGTTCTCAATGACGCATCCCTCCAAGTGGGCGAGGTGACCGACGACGCAGTCGTCGCCGACGATGGTGGGGCACTCAGCGGTTGCGTGGATGACCGTTCCGTCTTGGATGGAGGTTCTCTCGCCGACGTGGATTCTGCCGTAATCGCCGCGCAAGACGGCGCCGGGCCACACCGAGGAGTTCGCCCCGATGACGACCTGTCCAATCACGACCGCGTCAGGGTGCACGAAGGCGCTGGCGTGAATGACGGGCTCGACCTCTCCCAGTGCGTAGATCGCCACGACTCCCCCTTACGACGTCAACCAGTGAATCAACTGGTAGAGACGCCAAATCAGGTATATCACGGTCGAGACGCCGAAGAACTTCCACTTCCAGTCGAGTCGCATCCGCTCGGGTTCGACGACGGCTCCCCCGCACACCTCGCAGGCCTCGCCGTCGACTCGACGGTCACACGTCTCGCACCACCCGGGCATTACTCGGTGCGAACGCGAATCTTGAGAGGGGTCGTACCAAGATCGAATCGCTCCCTCAGCGACCGCTCGACGTAGCGCAAGTAGGTCGGTGGTAACCGCCCGGCGATGAAGAGCGTGAAGGTCGGCGGTTCGATGGCTCCCTGCACGGCGTAGCGAATCTTGCCCGTTGGGGCGGGCTGGTGGGCTTGAAGATCTCGGATGGCCCGGTTGAGGGCCCCCGTCGAGACCCGTTTGGTGTAGTCCTCCTTGGCGGCCGAGAGCGCGGGCAGAATCCGGTGAACTCCCCGTCCGCTGAGGGCGGTGGTTTTCAGCACGGGCGCGTCACCGAGAAACGCCAACTTGTCCCCGACCGACGCGAGAACTCGGTCGCGATCGTCGGTGTCGACTAGTTCCCACTTGTTCAAGACGACGACGGCCGGGCACCCCGCGGACGAAATTCTCTCGGCGAGCCGTTGATCTTGCCCGCTCGCGCCCTGAGTCGCGTCGATGACCAAGATCGCGATGTCGGCTCGATCGAGGGCCTCGAGCGAGCGGAGCACACTGTAGGTTTCGAGACCGGCTTCGGTTCGCGCTCGTTTGCGCATTCCGGCCGTGTCGATGAACCGAATGACCCCGTCGGGCGTGTTCACGACGGTGTCGATCGCGTCGCGCGTGGTGCCGGGCATGTCGTGGACGACGGCCCGTTCTTCACCGATGAGCTTGTTGAAGAGGGTGGACTTGCCCACGTTGGGGCGCCCCACGAGGGCCACCCGAAGGGCCCCGTCGTCGTCGGCCTCTTCGAGGACGGGGGCGGGTTCGTCCAGCCGCTCCACGATCGCGTCGAGGAGGTCGCCCGCTCCTCGACCGTGTTGGGCGCTCACCGCGAAGGGATCACCGCAGCCGAGGGAGAGAAACTCCCATACGGCGGCTTCGTGGAGGGCGTCGTCGACCTTGTTCGCCACCAACATGACGGGACGTTGAGACTTGAGAACCCAGCGCGCGGCGTGACGATCCTCGTCGGTGACGCCGGTCATGACGTCCACCACGAACACGACGAGGTCGGCTTCGGAGAGGGCCGCGTCGGCTTGTCGAGAGACTTTGCGCTCGAGGTCGTCACCGGCCTCGAGCCACCCCCCGGTGTCGACAACCTCGAAGCGAACCCCGTTCCACTCGACAGGAACGACCTTGCGGTCCCGCGTGACCCCACGGTGCTCTTCCACGACGGTGAGCCGCTTAGCCGCTAGTCGGTTCACTAGAGAACTTTTGCCGACGTTGGGTCGACCAACGATAACGACGCGGTTCACGCCGACACCAGACGCGCGCGCCAGTGTTCGAGAGTACGCCGCAGATCCTGCCCGGTGGTCTTCACCGGTACGACGCTACTGCCCAACTCCCCCAGCTCGATGCCGTCGACGAATCGACCCTCGTTGAGACAGACGTCGGGGAGTAAGTGGGTGACGTCGGGATCGCGGGCCACGGCTCGGGCCACGTCGGCGCCGGTGAGGAGCCCCGCGACTTTGATGTTGCCCCCGAAGTAGTCGTTAGTGACACTCACTACGTCGACGTCGTTGAAGCCAGCCTCGTCGAGAAGGTCGCGTAGGAGTGGGGCCGCGTACTCCCCACTCAGAATCTTGAGCCGTTCCCTGATCTCTCCCGACGTGTCTGATCTCGGCGCGCGATAACCCCACGCCGGAGCGCCGTCGACCGACTGGAAGAATCCGGTGCCGAGAACGTCCATCTCGTTCTCACCCCGAAAACTCTGGGCGAAGCTGGCGACGAGACCGATGCCGTTCTCGGCCTGGTCGAGAGAGTCGTAGTGCTCGGGTGGCGGTGGCGTGGATCCCGCGAGGAGGTAGAACTCGTCGGAAGCTTCGATGAGGTGCCGTCCCAGGGTCTCGAGAGCCAGGTCTCGAAAACGAGCGACGACCTCGAGGGTGTGTTCGGCCTCATCTCGAGTGAACGAGCGCATCGTCGACTCTTCGTTAAATCGCGAGACGCCCACGGGAACGACGGCCAGGGAGGCCAACTCGGGGTAGAGACTGAGCGCGTCTTCGAGTGTGCGCTCCAGTTCGGCGCCGTCGTTAATCCCTGGGCAGGTCACCACTTGCCCGTGAACGGCGATACCGGCGTCGAGCAACGCTCGTAGCCATCTGAGCGAGGTCGCCCCCCGGGGATTTCGCAGCATGGAGGCTCGCAACTCGGGGTTGGTCGTGTGAATCGAGACGTAGAGCGGCGAGAGGCGTTCGGTGATGACGCGCTCGAGGTCGAACTCGGTGAATCGGGTCAGCGTGGTGTAGTTGCCGTAGAGGAAGGAGAGGCGAAAGTCGTCGTCTTTGACGTAGAGGGAACGACGCAGGCCCTTAGGGAGTTGATAAATAAAGCAAAAACTGCAGTGGTTGTCGCAGGTCCGAATTCGGTCGAAGACCGCCGAATCGATGGTGAGACCCAGGGGTTCTCCGGCGCGTTTGGTGACCGACACTTTGTGTCGAAGCGGGCGGCCCTCACGTTGGAGCAGGAGCGTGACCGACTCGTCGTCGACCAACTGCTGGTACTCGATGATGTCACTCGGGGCGCGACCGTTGACGGCAAGGAGTTCGTCACCCACTCGCACGTCCCGGCTAGCGAGGGGCGACGTCGGCGAAATCGAGGAAATACGAACGCCGGACACTCCCCCAGCCTAGGGCGCAGCGCCCTCGGGCGCTCCGGTGTCGTCGCGGAGCGAGGGCAAATTAGTCTGGAGTGGTGAACGTGCAACGGGTCCTCTTGGCGTCCCCACGGGGTTTTTGTGCCGGAGTGGAGAAGGCCATCAAGGCTCTCGACTGGATGACGAGAATCTTCGAACCCCCGGTGTACTGCTACCACGAAATTGTCCACAATCGGTTCGTGGTGGAGCACTTTCGCTCTCTCGGGGTCGTCTTCGTGGACGACGTTGAGACGGTGCCGCCCGGATCCCCCCTGATGCTCAGCGCTCACGGATCACCGCCCCACCTCGTCGAGGCGGCGCGGCGAGATCACCGGGTGGTGGTGGACGCCGTCTGTCCGCTCGTCACAAAAGTCCACCACGAACTCAAAGTCCGCTCACGCAAGGGCTACACCGTGCTCTACGTCGGCCACGAGGGTCACGAAGAGGCCGTGGGGACGATGGCGGTCGCCCCCGAGGCGGTTGTCCTCATCCAATCGAGAGAGGACATCGACGAGGCGGCGCTACGCCCCGGACCCTTCGCGCTGCTGTCTCAGACGACCCTGTCGGAGGACGAGTGGGCGGATCTGCGCGAGTACGCCCAGAGCGTGATCCCCGACATCTGGATGCCGAATCGAAGCGACCTCTGCTTCGCCACGACCAATCGCCAGGGGGCTCTTCGCTCGTTGGCCTCTCGCGCGGACGCCGTGGTCGTCATCGGATCGGCCAACTCGTCGAACACGGTGGCTCTCACGAACGTGGCTCGAGCCGCCGGGTGCGAGCGAGTGCTGCGTGTGAACGGAGCCGACGAGGTACCCGACGACCTGAGCGGTGTGGTCGCCCTGACCGCGGGGGCCTCAGCACCCGAGTCGCTGGTCGACGAGGTGCTCGCTCGGCTGAACCCCATCGAAGGAGTCGAACTCTCCTCCTTTGTCACCGAAGACGAGTACTTCCCCCCTCCCCCAGAACTTCGCGAGATTCTTCGAGCCCTCAGTACAGTGACCTCGTTAGCCCTTTTTGGAGAGGTTCGGCGGGGTTTCGACGTGGCGGCCGATCGCGAGTTCACCGCGGCTCAGGTTCTCGCCGCCGCGGTGCGCTGAACCGGGCCCCAAAGTCCTTATTGCTAATCTCTAGGGGTTCCGAGGGCGCCGGTCCCGGGCACCGCTGGGTGAAGGGATGAGGTACATGGCCAAGGTGGATCTGGAGAAGCGTCGTAGCGACGCCCTGCGCCAGTACGCAATTCGCCAAGCCCTCGAACGTTACGAGGCGGAGAATCCGAATTTCACTCCCGAAGCCGTCGTGGCGTCGCTGTGCGCGTACGAGGAGGAGGGCAATATCGGCCAGGTCCTCGAGAAGATGCCCGAGACGATCAACGGACATCCCTACACCACTCTCGTCGTCGTGGACGGTGGATCGGACCGAACGGCGGAGATCGCCCGGAGCTTTCCCGGTGTTCAGGTCATCGAGTTTCCGGTCAACCTGGGTCACGGCGTGGCCCTCCAGGTGACCTACCGATACTGCATCGATCGGGGCGTGAAGTACGTCATCACCCTCGACGCCGACGGCCAGAATGATCCGAACGAGATGGGCAACTTGCTCGATCCTTTGGTGGAGGACCGCGCCGACTTCGTTTTGACGAGTCGGGTGCTCGGCACCGACGAAACCGGTGACGTGGTGCGAAAGGTCGGAGTGCGCTTCTTCTCCTTCATCATCAACCGCATGGTGGGAGCGAAACTGACTGACACCTCGACGGGTTACCGGGGACTCAGAGTCTCCATGCTCGCCGAGGCGGTGGATCGACTCGTACAGAGTCAGTACCAAACGTCGGAGCTGATCATTGTCTGCCTGCGTCGTGGTTATCGCCCGGCCGAGGTGCCGACCATCTGGCACCCTCGCGCCTCGGGTACCACAAAGAAGGGCAAGAACTGGCTGTTCGGTTTCCGGTACGCCAAGGTGGTCTTTGGTACCTACTGGCGTGAGCGCAACGCCCCGCGGACGGTTCGCTCCTAGTCCGTTTCAGTTAGCGGACGTTACGCGCTCGCGCGTCACGGAACACCTCGGAGAGTTGCGCCTGGAGTTGGCGAGTGGACTCCGAAATGGCGGCCCGACTCGGACGCTCCCCCTCTGGAGGGTCGATGGGGCGACCCACCACAATGTCGACGCGGTGTGGTCGAAGGGTTTTTGCCCCGGGGGCCAGCGCAATCTCCGAGCCGGCGATGCCCACGGGGACCACGCGAGCTTGTGATCGCGCGGCGATGAACATGGCGCCGTCGTGCAGGGGCAAGATGTCGGGACCCTCGCTGCGGGTGCCTTCGGGGAACATGAGGAGGGCGTGTCCGGCAGAGAGCACTCGTTCGGCCGCCTTGAGGGCGTCACGATCAGCGGCCCCTCTCGTGACTGGGAACGCGCCGAGAGCGACGAGGGCGCGACCGAGCACCGGCACGTCGAAGAGAGACTGTTTGGCCATAAAGAAGATTTTTCGTCGACAGAGAAAGAGGCTGAAGGCGAAGTCGAGATTGGAGCGGTGCGTGGGTGCGATGATCAACGCGCCACTCTCCGGAATGGACTCGGCGCCGCTGACCCGGGGACGAAACATCAAGGCACTCACGGTGCGTAAGAGGCCCGCCACTCCTCGATAGAACAGCGTCTTGTTCGGATTGAGTTCTAAGTGGTGTTCTCGAGCCACCCCACCACCTCCTCCACGAGATCGCCGATTCGTCGTCCCGTCGTGTCGAGGACTCTCGCGTCGTCGGCCCGCCGTAGTGGGGAGGCTAGTCGGGTCGAATCCAGGTGGTCTCGACGCTCGACCGACTCACGCGACTCGTCCCCCCGTCGCCGGGCGCGCTCGTCGAGGTCGGCCGTCAGGAAGATTTTGAGAGTGGCGTCGGGGAAGACGACCGTGGTGAGGTCTCGACCCTCGGCCACGAGTCCTCGGGGGCTGGCGAAGGCCTGGGCTCGTTGGGCTTCGACCATCGCCGAGCGAGCTCCGGGAAGTGCCGCCACGCTCGATACGGCCTCGTTCACGTCGGGGCGCCGTAGATCGTCGCCCACGTAGCGCCCGTCGACTCGAACATCGGGCAGGGTCGTCACGGTGATTGAGCGCGCGAGGGCACTCACCTCATCGTCCGAGTGCACATTTACTCCCCGACGAAGACACTCAATGGTCAACGCCCGGTACATCGCTCCGGTGTCGAGAACGTCGAGGCCCAGCCGGTCGGCGAGGGCGCGGGCCAGGGTGGACTTACCCGACCCCGCCGGTCCGTCAATCGCGATGACGAGTGTCACCGCGTCAACTCCTCAAGATTGTCGAAGAAGTGGGGATAGCTCGACGAGACAGTGGACTCCCCCTCAATGTCGGCGCCACGCCCACTCACCCCGGCCACCGCACTCGACATCACCATACGGTGGTCGAGACCGGCGTCGATAGAGAGGTGTGAGAAACGT
>JAKBAZ010000067.1 GCA_021826255.1 Actinomycetes bacterium | reverse complement strand
TCCACAACGCGACAGCGCTCGTCGGATCTGTCGGAGAGGGAGGCCATCACCAGGTAGTCCTGGAGCGATACGCCGAACTCCGCCAGGGTTTGATTGAGTCGGGCGTTGAGCTGCAGGTGCATTAAGGAGAAGTTCTTCCATGTCGACAGTTCCTCGGGATTTAACCACCGCGCGCTCACGAGGACCATCTTACCCTTTTTGTTGATGTGTCACCTTTATCCGCTATAGTGGATACGTCAACTAGTAAGGAGCAGCGGTGACACGTACCCCCGCCCTCTTCGTGGGCCACGGAAGTCCCATGAACACCCTCGAAGACAATCGGTTCACCCGTTCGTGGAGAGAGTTTGGTCAGTCTCTCGAACGACCCAGAGCAATTCTCGCCATCTCGGCTCACTGGTACATCAATGCCACGGCGGTCACGTCGATGAGTCGCCCGAGGGTCATTCACGACTTTTACGGTTTTCCCCAAGAACTCGCTGAATTCGACTACCCCGTGGAGGGATCCCCCGAGGTGGCTCGGCGCGTCGCCGAAGTTGTCGACCCGGTCTGGGTGGGTCTCGACGATGAGACGTGGGGTATCGATCACGGCACGTGGTCAGTACTCGCGCACATGTTCCCCGATGCCGACGTCCCCGTAGTGCAGCTCGCGATCGATGCCTCGAAGCCCCTTGACTATCACCTCGATCTCGGGGCTCGGCTATCCAGCTTGCGCGACGAAGGTGTCTTGATTTTGGGTTCGGGAAACGTCGTGCACAACCTGCGAGCTATTGCGTGGCGATCTCCGGATCAAGGGTTCGACTGGGCGGAACGTTTCGACCGCGACGCCCATTCGGTCATGACGTCACACCCGGATCAACTCGGCGAACTCGTCGCTAGTGACGACTTCCGACTCGCCGTTCCGACCCCGGACCACTTCTTACCTCTGGCGTACCTGGCGGGCCTCGCCGCACACGACAGTTCGACGGTCACCACGTTGGTGGAAGGTTGCACCATGGGGTCGCTCTCCATGAGCGCCTACGTCGTCTCCTAAGGCGTGTGGGCGTTCGCTGAGGGTTCTTAGTGGTCTCCGGAGGCACCCGCGAGGGAGACGTGAACTCGACCGGACCACGCACTCCAGCCCGCGTGATTGTGAGTTCGGATCGACACCCACCAATTAGTGCTCGCCGCCGGAGCGTGACACACGTGAGTCGTACCTGCGACGGTGACGGTCGCCACCGGACTGACCGCGGAGGCCGAACTGTAGAACCTCACCTGTTGAAGGTCGTTGCCACTACTTCCGAGTGATCCGCCGGACCATGAAATGCGAGCGAGGTGGCTGTCGGCGCCGTCGGACGCGGCGGAACTGGGTGGGGTCGCCACAATGGTGGCGGGCTGAGAGACGATGACGGTGGAGGCGCTATCCGACTCACCTTCGCTGTCACCCACGCGGTGACCCAGGGGAAGACTCGACACCTTGATTGAGTATCGAGTACCCGGAATCACTCCGGGAATCACTACTTTTTCGTTGGGGGTCGTGAGTCGCAGGACCTTGGTGGGGGTAGTGACGGTCACCACGTTGAGCCCGGCTCCCGGATCCTCCGAAGCCCACGAGGCCACCAGAGAGTCCCCCGACTGCTGAACGGTCAGATTGGAGGGCTTTGGAATGGCGGAAAATTGGAGAGACGCTCGGTAGTGGCAGGTTCCGACACTGGTGACGCTGCAACCGGCTGGTCCAGTGAGGGTGTCGCTGACAACGTTCCCGAAGTTGTCTCGGTGTAGAGCAGCCACGGTGATGGACGAAGGGGGGCTGAACATGGGTCCAATGGCCTCGAGTCCACCGGAATACGACCAGCGGGTCGACACCCATGTTCGATAGACCTGAGAGGTGGATCCCTTCACACACGTGGTCTGGAGGTAGACCGCGCCAAAGACCGCTCCGTCCTCAGAGTCGAGGGTGCTCGCAAAGTCTTGCTGTTGAATACCGTGACAGTTGTGCCCGAGAATGTGGGCGGCGGTGGCGAGGGGAATCTGGAGGGGGATGGTGGATGACGCGCCCGCCGAAGGTGCGACGGCGAACGTCGCACCCGCGAGTACACCCGTGATGAGTAGCCGACGCATCTCCAAACTCCTTCGGGAGTCATGCTAGGGGTACTTTTTCGGGTCTTTCCAAGGCTTTCGGCGCTTCTTAGTCGACTTTTAGTCAGTGGGAGAGTGAGACCCCCTCAGTAGTGTCGAGTTGTGGCGTTGAGGCGATTCGTGAGAGCGGCCCATCTCGGTGCTCTGGGCGAGGATTTCGCCCGCCATCGTCGCTACGAAGGCCCGTGGAGTCGCGAGACCGTTGTCGTTCCGTCATCGTCCGTGTCGGGCTGGCTCGAGAGATTCTTGGCTGATCCCACTAGAGGTAGTTCGAGCGGCGTCGTCGCCCAACTCTTCACCGTGTACTGGCCCCGGGTCATCGCACACGCCCTCTACGACTCCCCCGACGAGTACGACGCGTGGACGGCTCGCTCACTGGGCCTGTCACTACTCAGACGGGGGCGCCTCGATGTCACGAGCGCGCGCCGAAGGGGTGAACGTCTGGCCGCGTGGGTGGCATACCGGGGCGACGTTCTCGACGACCTGGTGGCTTACCCCGGGTGCGAAGAGGAGCGGCACGTTCTCGACGAGAGGCGCGAGATCGGGCTATTGACACCCTTCCAGGCCTTCGCGGACAATCGTTGTCGACCTCGGGGACCACTGGAGCACGGCTTCGACGTCTTCGCTGCCCCCGACTCGCCGGTGGGAGATCTCGGGTGGTCCGTGGTATCCACTCTCGCCCGAGAGGTCGAGGTCGGGGTGTACCTCCTCGATCCCGCGCCTGAAGATCACCCTCACACTTTCGAACCTCACTGGCGGTGGGCGACACGTCGTCGAGATTTCCTCGTGCGCTGTTCGAATCTCCTTAGTGAAGAGAGTGAATGGGTGGGCCCTGTCCCGTGCACGCCCCGTGTCGAAGTTCACGCGACGGTGGGAGAGTCTCGAGAGGTTGATGCGGCCCGTGACGCGGTCTGGTCCGCACTCGGCGACGACAGTCTCTCTCTCGAGCAGGTTCGAGTCGTGGTTCTCGACTCCCAAAAGTTTGGTCCTCTCGTCGAGACGACGTTTCGCCCATCAGACGAGAGCGCTCCGTCGATTACCTATGAGCGAGCTGACGGCGGACCCGACGCGAGGAGTGAGCGGATGGACGCTTTGCGTGCTCTCGTTGATCTGGTGTCGAGTGACTTGACTCTCGATGACGTTCTGGGCTGTGTCGCCCATCAGCGATTGGGACGCGGTCTGGGCTTTACCGACGACGACGTCGCGCGACTCGAGCAACTTGCCCTCGAGGGGTGGGTGACGATGGGTTGGGACTCACTCACGCGGGCCGAAACGGGGGTGTACGAACTCGGCGACGACGCCGGGACGTGGAGTCGGTGGATCGACCGTGTCGCTCTGGCCAGTGTCTTGGATGGCTCCGGTGAGTGGGAGGGTCTTCACCCCCTCGGATCGCCGGCCGACCTCGAACTAGTGGCACAACTTCGGGAATTCTTTGACGCCCTCGCCACATACGCGGAGTTCGTGTCGCGAAGTCATTCTCTCGACGAGTGGGTGGGATGGCTCATCACTGTGTTGAGATGGATTCCCACCGACAGTGATTCCCGTGACGACGCTCCGGACCGTCTGCTTCGAGAGCTACGAGCGGCCTCGGCGTGGCTGGACGGGGACGTACCCTTCTCCATAGTTCGCGATGTGGTCGAATGGTTTGACACCTCGGCCCAATGGCGCACTCTCTACGACCGAGGCGGGGTTCACATCGTTGACCCCTTCAGCGTGGCGGGGGCTCCTTACAACGTGACGGTAGTGGTGGGTGCGGATGACAATGCGGTGAGGACGTCGGAGGGGCTGCTCGCCACGACGTCTCCTCGTCCAGACGACCCCGATTCCCGCGAGGAATTGCGAACTGCCCTCGCCGAGTTAGTGGCGTCAACATCGACTCGACTCGTCGTAACAACGTCCTCGCGCAGCGTCATCGACGGTGGTCCCCAGCCGTGGTCGTCGCTCGTGGAGGATCTTCGGTCGACGTCAGTTCTCGTCGAACATCCGCGGCACTTCTATTCGTCGACTGCTGTCGTGAGTGGTCTCGACTTCGCCGCCACTGCCGAGCCTGATCGATTCCAGACGGACGCGCACGACATCGCTCGTTCCTTGCGCCAGCCCCCGAGTACATGGTGGTGGAGTGAGTACCGGTTTTCCGAGGTTTCTGACGAGAGCCACGACATTGTGCTCGAGGACCTCATCAGTTATCTCCGCTCACCCCAGCGAATCTTCGCCAGAGACGTGCTGGCCGGAGCTCGACTCGCTGAGTCGAAGGAGAAGCGTCGGACTGTTCCGCCGTGGTTAATCGATGACCCTTTGGACCGACACGTCGTCCTGCAACGGGCGTTCGACCAGGAACTCGCGGAGAATCACGGACGTGACTTAGTGGGGCCGGATACGTCCGTGGGGGGCATTGTCGAACCCTTTCGAGATCTCGCCATCCGCCACGCCCGTGTCGAGGGGGCGAGAAGTCTCGCGCGACTCACCCGGGACGGGCTCCACGCGCTCGAGGGGTTGCCTCACCCCCACGCTCGCGCGGGACGGGTGAGCGTGGACCATCGTGATCTCGTGCGCGGCGAACTGGGGCTGGTGGAAACCCCGTCCGGTGCCTTTGCGTACGCACCCTTCCTCCGAAAAGTTCTCGGAGACGGCGTCATATCTCTGGCGGTCTGGTCGTGCATGTTGACATGGGAACTGGGTGTTCCCACTCCGGTGATCGGCCTCTGTCTCGGGGCTCCGCCGAAGGTAACAAAGGGCAAGGAGGGCCCCACGTGGGGTCACACCTTGACGTGGGTAATACCCCCTTCGCTCGAAGTTGCCCAAGAGGCAGTCCGCGAATGGATCACACTCTACGACTCTCGATACGACCGTCTGCCCGATTTTTTCCCTCGCCCGGCACTCGCGGAAGAGCCCACTCTTCCATCGGGATTGACATCAGCGGCCGGAGAGTGGAGTTCCGGGTGGGCGTCAAAGGATGCTCCACCTCGTGACGGCTTCTCGTATCTGTTGGTGGGTGAGATGGAGTACTCGGACGTCGTGGACGCCGAGGGCGGACGAGTTCGCCGCCGCCAATCAGCCTTTGTGTCGCTACTCACTCGGCTGAAGTGGACCACTGTTCCCAAGGGAGTGCCGTGGTGGGACGTTGTTCCGTGGTGAATTCGCCGTTCTCGCCCGAGGCCTCACCCCTACGAGTGGAGGGAATGGACGTGGTACCCCACCCCTTGCTCATCGAAGCGAGCGCGGGTTCGGGTAAGACGTGGACCCTGGCGCACTTGAGTGCGCGGTTCATGATCGAGGAGGACATCGAGCCTCGCGAGCTTCTGCTGGTTACCTTCACGAGAGACGCGGCGCGCCAACTGAAGGGGCGGATTCGGCGTCGGCTTGACGAACTGATTGAGGTCTTTGATCGTGAGGACTTCGAGCCGTCGTGGATGGCCCCTTATCGAGATCGCTGGGAATCACCGGGACAGCGTGAACGTGATCTTCGTCGGGCGCGGTCAGTGCGCGAGCGCGTCGATGACGTGGATACCCGAACGTTTCACTCCTTCGCCGCTCAACGGGCTGACTCTGTTCGAGAGGGGTTGGGGGATATCACGCCGTACCTCGAGCGGGCCGCTCGCGAAGTCGTGGCGAAGTGGGCTCGCGAGAACTCTGACGAGTTCGAGAGGCTGGTCGAGGTATGGGGGGAGTCCGCCGCTGGGCGCCTCGAGGCCATTGTCCATGTGGCTCGAGCCCTCGAGGACTCCGGCTGGAGCGAGTCCACATCGGCGAGCACCGTGCGCGTACTGGAGCCCGTCGAACGTCGTACACCGGAGGATTTTGCAGCCCAGGTACAGAGTCACCTCGCCAAGTCGGCCGTGACTCGGGCTCGCGAACTCGGGCGCCGAGCGGGCGTCCAAACCTTCTCCGACGTGGTTCGATCACTGGGCGAGCGACTCTCCTCTCCAGAGGGAGAACAACTTATTGACGAGTTTCGGG
This sequence comes from Actinomycetes bacterium, assembly GCA_021826255.1. Taxonomy (GTDB): domain Bacteria; phylum Actinomycetota; class Acidimicrobiia; order Acidimicrobiales; family RAAP-2; genus RAAP-2. The sequence goes on along the minus strand of JAKBAZ010000067.1, from coordinate 983 downwards.
CGCGATACCGCGTTGTCATGATTGACGAGTTTCAAGACACCGATCCGCTTCAGTGGCGCATCGTGTCGGACATCTTTCGAGGGGCACCGAATACTCGACTCATCATGGTGGGCGATCCGAAGCAGGCGATTTACGGTTTCCGCTCGGGCGGAGTGGACACGTACCTCGCGGTTCGCCACTCACTACAGGACAACCACATCATCACTCTCAGCAAAAACTTTCGATCGACCCCGGGGGTGGTCGCCGGTGTGAACGACGTCTTTCGGGGCGCTCACCTGCACGTCGGCGTCGATGAGGTGGACCCCAACACCGAGTACCCACCCGCCCAGGCAGCGCGCACCGACGCAGTTCCGCGGCGCGTCACGCCGACCGGTGACGAGCGTTCGGTGACGTTGAGAGTTGTCACGGGAGACCTCGGCGACGTGGAGCGAGACGTTGTTCGGGTGGTTCATCACTTGCGTCAGCAACCAGGGGTGTCCCTTCGAGACATCGCTATCGTGTGTCGACGCAACGACCAGTGCCGCCAGCTGCTTCGCGCTCTTCGACGTGGCGGTGTCGCGGCCGTTTCCGAGAGCTCCCACTCGGTGTTTGATACCGAGGCGAGTTTTCAGCTCTCGCAACTTGTCGCCGCCGCAGCTGACGGGAACGACGTGGGGCTCACCCACGTTCTTCGCCTGACCTGGTTTCGTGACGCCTGGCAGGGCAATCTCGTTCTCGCGCTCTCGCACCTGCGTCGCGATATGGGGCGAAGCGGCGCCATCGCCCTCAGCCGTTTTCTCCTCCGTCGTGACGTCACCGCGACCGTGGCGCGAACGGCAGGTGGCGAACGCCACCTCACGGACCTCGCCCACCTGAGTGAACTGATCGCCACGTCCCTCTCGGGAGTACGTTCGTGGCGCTCGGTCGAGGACTGGCTGAGCGGGTCGTTACGACGAACCGAGAGCGACGTCGACGAAGTCGCCCGCCGACTAGAAACCGACGAC
>JAKBAZ010000066.1 GCA_021826255.1 Actinomycetes bacterium | reverse complement strand
GGTAAAGATCTCCTGCTCGGAGACGCGCGCCGGGTCGATAGCGACCGCGGGGCGACGCCGGATCTCGACGAGAGCGGAGTCGACTTTCGGTCGAGGGTGAAAGACGGTCGGAGGCACCATTCCGAGTAGTCGCGCCTCGGCGAAGTACGAAAGACGCACCGAGACCGCCCCGTAGGCCTCGTGTCCAGGCGGGGCGGCGAACCGTTCCCCCACCTCTCGCTGAACCATCACCACCATTCGGGTGACGTCAAGTGCGTCTTCCAAGAGCCGCAGCACGAGTGGCGTCGCGACGTTGTAGGGCAGGTTCGCGACCACCGTGACGGGCTGGCCCTGCGAGAGAGTTGAAAAGTCGAAGGTGAGGGCGTCGCCCTGGTGAACCCCCACCCCGAGTGGTTCCACCACCTCGGCCAAGACCGGAATCACGTAACGGTCGACTTCAACGACGTCGAGACGGGCTCCCGTCTCGACGAGAGCGAGCGTGAGAGAACCGAGTCCCGGTCCAATTTCGATGACGTGACTCGCGGGGCCGACCTGCGCCAGTCGCGCGATTCGTCGAACAGTATTCGGATCCACGACGAAGTTCTGCCCGAGCGCGCGTGACGGCGTGAGTCCGTGCGCCTCGAGCAGGCTCATCACGTCACGGCGCGAGTGCGTCACCAGGTAACGCGAACGGGGATGACCCCCTTAGCCAGCGGAGCCAACTCCGCGAACTGGGTCTGAGACAGGTCGACCGCGTGGTCCCCCGTCGCCCCCTCGCGATCGGTCACGACGCAACTGACACTCCGGCCGTTCGCGAGATCGGTAACGGTCACGCGCACGCCGAAGGGGAGGTACCACGTGGCGCACCGACCGGGAACGTAGGAGTACCAGGTCGCGATGCCGACCTTCTCGCGAGTGGCGACGTGGTGCACCGGGTGCGACGAGGGAGAGTGGTGGCGCACCACGTGGTGAGTCGGGCGGGTGACCTTGTGGTGCACTACCGGCTTCTTCACCGTCGGACGCACGACTTTGGCTTTAGTGCGGTGGGTGGGAGGCGTCCGCGTCGGCACGGCTACCGAACTCAAGAGGGCGCTGGGCTGGCCCGGAGAGGTCGTGACGAGGAAGGTCACCGTCGACAGGCGCGCCACGGTGGTTCCGGCGGCCGGGATCTCTCCCACCACGCGGACCCAGGACCCGTTTGTGGAGCCCGGGCCCTTCGTGGAGTAGAAGAGTTGGTCTTGGAACATGAGCGAGTGCAGCGCGCTCGGGGACAGTCCGACGGCGTTGGGCATGGTCTCGGGGGCCCCCAGACCGGCAGCCTCCGACCGGCTCGGCGTCAGGGCCATCACCGCCATCGCCACGAGTGCGACAATGGCTACCAGCATCGGCGAACTTCCGAGAGTTCGGCGGTGTTGAGTACTCAGATCTCTACCCTCTTGGTCTCGGGCATCACGGCGGTGATACCGACCACCCAACGCTAGGGGCCCCGACGCGCGCGAGCAACTCAACGAGGAAAATAAATATAAATTCCCTCATCACCATTATTTTATGAGAGTCCACCGGCGACCTATGCCTCGCCCCAAGCGCGCCATGACTATGTCGTTCGGGACCTAGAGTTCGGGGACGTTGAAGAGGCGCGCCGAGTTTCGAGAGGTGATCTCGCGAAGGGTCTCCACCTCGAGTCCTCGCAAGTGCGCCACGTACTCGCCCACCACGCTGACCCACGCCGGCTCGTTCGGCCGGCCCCGATGGGGGACCGGGGCGAGAAAAGGTGCGTCGGTCTCCACGTGAAGGCGTTCGAGGGGCACCTCTCTCACGGCGTCACGCAACGCATCGGCGTTCTTGAAGGTAACGACTCCAGCGATGGAGATGTCGCACCCGCGCTCCAGACACCCGAGGACGTCGTCGGGAGTGCCCGTAAAGCAGTGAATCACCGTCCGCGGTGGCACACCCTCGGAGTCGAAGATGTCGAAAAGATCCTCGAAGGCGTCGCGGGCGTGTACCACGAGGGCGAGGTCGTGCTCGCGAGCGGCGTGGAGTTGGCGAACGAACGCCCGACGTTGATCGGGTCGGGGCGAGTGTTCGTAGTAATAGTCGAGACCGCACTCGCCAATTCCGACGAGTCGGGGGTGGCCCTCGTCAACGAGGGAGATGACCTCGTTCACGTCAGACGTCGCCTCGTGGGGGTGCAGGCCGACGGTCGCGTAGATGTCGACCTCGCCGCTCAGTTCGGTGACGGCCAGGGCTTCTCGGGACGAGGTCGCGTCGGTCCCGATGACCACCACACGTCCCACCCCGGCCTCACGCGCCCGCCTGAGCGCGTCACTCGCCTCTCCCGGGGCCTGCCAGTCGCGCAGATAGCGCTCTTGGAGGTGGCAGTGGGCGTCCGTCCAAAGACTCACTCGTCGCTCCGGATCCGCGGAAACAGGGGCTCACCCTTGCTCAGCGGTCCTCGGGCTCGATACAGACCCCACACCAGCGACTCATCCTGGGGCGAGTCGGTGGGCGACCCTTCGAGAGTCAAACGACGCCAGATTTCTTGAGCGACGCTCGGCATCACCGGCGAGATCAAGATACTGACCAGCCGAATGGATTCGAGAGCATCGGCCATCACCGCGTCGAGTTCTTTACCCGACTCCATCTTCCACGGAGCGTGTCGCTCTAAGTACGCGTTGGTCGCCCCGATAAGCCCCCACGTGGCTTCGAGGGCCTGCGAGGGGGCGAATCGCTCCCAGGCCCGTCGCGCGAGATCGATGGCTCGTTCGGCCTCGGTGCGCAGTTCGGTGTCTCGTCCCGGGATCAGCGACTGGGCGTCACACTTCGCTCCAACGACCGTACTCACGCGCGCCACGAGATTGCCCAAGTTGTTCGCGAGATCGGTGTTGTAGCGCGCGGTGATTCCCTCGTGAGAAAACTCCCCGTCGTTGCCGAGAGCGGTCTCTCGAACGAGGTAGTAGCGCAGGGGATCCACACCGAATTCGTCGGTGAGTACGACCGGCGCGATGTCGGTGAGGCGAACTCCCCCTTCGGCCGCCATGGTCTTCGAGAGCTTCTGACCTCCCACGAGTAGCCAGCCGTGAACCTGCACGTGGCTCACCGGATCGAGTCCCGCGGCCATGCACATCGCGGGCCACCAGACGCAGTGAAACCGGATGATCTCCTTACCAATCAAGTGGTGAGAAGCTGGCCACCACTCCTCCACCTGATCGTCGTCTCGTCCGTATCCGATGGCGGTGAGGTAGTTGATGAGGGCGTCGTACCAGACGTAGAACACGTGACCCGGGTCCCAGGGCACCGGGATTCCCCAGTCAATGGAGGTTCTGGTAATGGAGATATCGCGAAGTCCACCCTTTACGAAACTCACCGCCTCGTTACGCTTCGTCTCGGGAGTGACGAATCCGGGGTGTTCTTCGTAGTACTCGAGCAGGCGATCTTCGAAGGCGCTCAGTCGAAAGAACCAGTTCTCCTCACTCATCTCCGTAAGGGGCCGGTGGTGAATGGGGCACTGACCCTCATCGGAGGCCTCCAGCGTGAAGTAGTCCTCACAACTCACGCAGTAGAGACCCGAGTACACGTCTTTGTAGAGGTAGCCGTTCTCGTAGATTGCTGTGAGAAACTTCTGGACGGTCTCGGTGTGACGAGGTTCCGTCGTGCGAATGAAGTCGTCGTAGGAGATATCGAGAGCGTCCCAGGCCTCTCGAAATCGCCGCGAGGTCTGGTCCGTCCAGGTCTGGGGATCGACTCCGTTCTTTACGGCGGCGTCGGCCACTTTTTGACCGTGCTCGTCCGTCCCGGTCAGGAACTTGGTCGAGTCACCACTCAGTCGGTGCCACCGGGCCAGCGCGTCGGCGTTCACCGTGCAGTAGGCGTGACCCACGTGAGGCGCGTCGTTCACGTAGTAAATCGGTGTGGTCAGGTAGAAGCGGCCCATTGTCACCAGTGTAGGGAGTCACTCCGTGGTGCTTCGAAGCTCCAGCGCCAGTCGGTACACCTCACGATGCGAGAGACCGAGGTCTCGACTGAGTTCGCCGGCCACGTCGCGCACGCTTTTTCCCGAGTCCAAAAGTGCTCGAATCTCGCGTTCGAGCGACTCGGGTTCCACGCGTCGTTCGTCCGCACCCTCGAGAACGACCACAACCTCACCGAGAGTCGTCGTGTCCGCCAGGACACTCGCCAGTTCTGAGGTCGTGCCCCGACGAACCTCCTCGAACACCTTGGTGAGTTCTCGAGCGAGGGCCGCCCGGCGTGTCGGAAATCGCTCCGACACGACCTTCATCGTCTCGGCGATGCGCTGGGGAGACTCGTAGAAAACGATGGTGCGCCGCTCGCGCGCCCACTCGTCCAAGCGTGCGAGGCGCTCCCCGTCACGCCGGGGGAAGAATCCGTCCATCACGAATCGTTCGGTATCGAGTCCCGAGATACTGAGTGCGGCGATGACCGCCGAGGGTCCCGGCACCGTACTCACAACGCCCCCGGCGCTCGCCACCGCAGCGACGAGGCGAGAGCCCGGATCACTAATACCCGGAGTACCCGCGTCACTCACGAGGGCGACCCGTTGGCCCCCGAGGACCCGGGCCACGACATCGTCACTTTGAGACGCCTCGTTGTGCTGGTGAAGGGCTACGAGTCGACCGGCCGCCCGAACTCCCCGAGAACTCAAGAGCCCCCGCGTGTGGCGGGTGTCCTCGCACAGCACGACGTCAGCGCTCGCGAGGCACTCCTCGGCGCGCGGACTCAGGTCGCCGAGATTGCCGATCGGAGTGGCGACGACGATGAGTTGCCCCCTGCCGTCTCGAGCTTCACTCACGTCGTCTCCCGTCAGTGGCTGACCCCTCGGCCCGTCCACTAAGATTGTCCCCTATGTCAAAGCGGACGGTAAAGCGCAAGCTGCGCGCGAAGAAAAAGGCTAACCACGGTAAGAAGCCCAACTGCGGGCGCGGTTAGTCTCGGCGACTCCGCTACGCGGTGCGCGCGGGTACGCCCGCCGGAAACACCTTGCGGCGCATGTACGCCTCCATGATGAAGGCGACGAACGGCACAAATCCGGCCAGCACCATAATCACGAGGTAGAGCACGCTCAATCGGGCCTTCAGCACGAAGATGAACGACGCGATCATGTAGATCGGGAAGAGAATCACTCCGTGGGCTATGCCGTCAATCCGTACCAGTAGGGAAATGTGGTGCCACGCCGACGCGCTGATCTGATGCAACAGAAGCGTCGCGAAGAGTGACAGCAGGGTCGAACCGGTGATGAAGGACATCAACCGGTAACGACGAAACGCGCGTTCGAGTTCCATCAGGCTCCTTTATGAGGCGGTTCCGCGAGTCCCGCCAAGTAGTCGTTATAGGCGGCGAGGGTCTCATCCTCGGGTTCAAAGACGGCGTCGACCGACCGGGCCGCCGCGGCTTCATGGCGCATTCGCTCCTCGAACGCCCGCCGCTCGGCCTCCTCGTCCTCGGTGGGCTTCTCCACGTGGAGTAGCCCCCACCACCCCACGACGCCCAACACCGCAAAGACCGGCCACTCGATGGCGTAGAGATAACTAAGGGCGTTACCCGACGCGGCGCGCCCCACCTGCCACCAGGCAGCCGTCACGCACATCAGTAGCCAAAGGACTAGAGAAAGGTGCAGCCCCCACGCCCGTAACGACAGGAAGCGCTCTCTCACCGGCACGAGCCTAGCGGTCTGACTGAAGAGCGCGTGAAGGCTCCTCACTAAGATGTCAGTGGTGCCTTCCTCCATGACAATGCCGATTCCGGCGTTCTCGTGGCACCATCTTGACTCCTGGAATTTGGGGGTCCTGCCCAACATCTTGCTCGTGGGAGCGGTCGTGCTCTACGTGTGGGGAGTCGCCCGGGTGCCCGAGTGGCCGCGGACTCGGCTGGGCTGGTTTCTCGGCGGCGTCGCCGTGACCTTTATCGCGACCCAGTCCGTTATCGGCGCTTTCGACATGAGTTACTTCTCGATCCACATGATCCAACACCTCTTGTTGATCATGGTGGCCGCGCCCATGTTCGCCCTGAGTGCGCCGCTCGACCTGGCTCGACGGGCCGGTCCACTCGTGACGACGCGACTGCTGAACTCACGTGCCGCGTCCGTCGCCTTTCACCCCCTCGTCGGTTACGCGCTCTACTTCGTGTTGATTCCGCTCACCCACCTCACGGGTCTCACCAACACGATGATGACGCACCCGTGGGTCCACCACGGCGAACAAATCGCGTTTCTCCTCTCGGGTTACCTGTTCTTTCGAGTCGCCTTCGGTCGTGAGGAGGGCCCTCGGCTGCATCCGGGACTCCGCCTCGTCTACGTGATGGCAGCCGTTCCGGTGGACACCTTTACGGGCCTCGCCATCGTCATGAGTACTCACCAACCGATTCCCAGTTACGCCCAGATGGCCCCTTCGGGCACGAACGCCGCCTGGCAACTCGGCAACGTCCACCTCGGAGGGGCCATCATGTGGATCGGAGGCGACGCCTTAATGCTGCTCGCCTGTATCCCGATCGTGCTGATCTGGCTGAAGTGGGAAGCCCAAAAGACCCGAGAACTCGACGCCGAACTCGACGCCCTCGGTCTGTAACTGCGGACGGGACAACCCGGCTGTAGTCCAGAGTGCGATGACATCCACCAAGGATGTAAATCCCCAGAAGGACTCTGGGGCACCCGCCCCGATGCGAGTTCGGAGTCGAACGTCAACCCAGTGACGGTGGAAGCACTATTCGGCGCAAGGACCTACGAACTCACTCACCCGCAGCGAACAAGTCCCTTCCATCTCGCCGGTCCACCCATTGTTGCTCCCCTCACCGGCGATACGCCTTCTCGGGCGAAAAGTCGGTCTCCCCGTTCCCATTCAATAAGTGGTGTTGAGATTGCGAAAATACTCAGTGCCGCGTGACTCGACGCGACACCGCTCGTCGAGCTACGGGATGTAGTGCCACGACAGCCACCAACCACACAATGGGAAGGACAATGAAGGGGAACGGAAGCCGGTGTTCCCGAGAGTTAAACAGCAAAACCTCGAAGAGCAGACCTACTAAGAGCAGTTCGGTGGCCGCCGCCATCGCCAGTCGCATCGCCACCCGGCCCTCCGGGGCCATTCTTCGAGTCCACCACTCCGATCTAGCGCTGAACGTCATGGTCC